>CAXNGF010000038.1:0-11324 GCA_964201905.1 Limnohabitans sp.
TTGCCCGCCGACATTGGAGAAAGATGGACAGCGCGTTTTGGCTGCGAAATCATTGACGGCATTGGCTCCACCGAAATGCTGCATGTGTTCTTGTCCAATGCACCCGGCGATGTGCGCTATGGCACCACAGGCAAACCTGTGCCTGGTTACGATGTGCAATTGCGGGGCGAACAAGGCGAGGTGATCACGGGCCACAACGAGATTGGTGACCTGTTCATCAAAGGCCCCACCGCAGCTTTGATGTATTGGAACAACCGCGAAAAAACGCGCAACACCTTTCAAGGTGAATGGACCCAAAGTGGCGACAAATACTCGCGTGACTTAGACGGCTATTACACCTATGCGGGTCGCAACGACGACATGCTCAAAGTGAGTGGCATCTATGTGTCGCCCTTTGAAGTGGAGTCTACTTTGGTACAACATCCGGCCATTTTGGAAGCTGCCGTCATTGGCAAGGTTGACGCCGATGGCCTGACCAAAACCAAAGCCTTTATCGTCTTGAAGCCAGGGCAAAGTCTGACGGAGGAAGATGTCAAAGCCTTTGTGAAAGAGCGTTTAGCACCCTACAAATATCCGCGCTTTGTTGAATTCATCGCCGAGTTGCCCAAAACAGCCACTGGCAAAATTCAACGTTTCCGTTTGCGCGATTTAGAAAACAAAAAGGCTTGAAAATTTCAAGCCTTTGAGTCGTAGCACACGGCTTAGGCCGCTTAATTTGATCAAGTGTTCTTGGATACCGTGATGGTGGGGAACTTCGCTGAAAAGTCCTTGGCCTTGGCTGCAATTTTGATGGCCACTTGGCGCGCCACCGACTTGTAGATGCCCGCCACTTCACCATCGGGATCGGCCACCACCGTGGGCTTTCCGTTGTCGGCTTGCAGCCGAATTTGCATGTTCAATGGCAATGCGCCTAAGTAATCCATTTGATAATTCTGAGCCATTTTCTTGCCGCCATCGGCGCCAAAAATATGTTCGATATGGCCGCAATTTGTGCAGACATGAACCGCCATGTTTTCCACAATGCCCAAAATGGGCACGCCCACTTTTTCAAACATCTTGATGCCCTTCTTGGCATCCAGCAATGCAATGTCTTGCGGCGTGGTCACAATGACGGCGCCGGTCATGGGCACGCGTTGGCTTAGCGTGAGTTGAATGTCTCCGGTGCCAGGAGGCATGTCGATGATCAAATAATCAAGGTCTTTCCAGTTGGTTTGGCGCAGCAGCTGTTCCAGCGCTTGGGTGGCCATGGGGCCACGCCAAATCATGGCTTCGTCTTGGTTCACCAAGAAACCAATCGACATCACTTGAACGCCATAGTTCTCCATCGGCTCCATGGTTTTGCCGTCTTCACTTTCGGGTCGGCCTTCAATCCCCATCATCATGGGCTGGCTGGGGCCATAAATATCGGCATCGAGCAAGCCCACACTTGCGCCTTCTGCTGCAAGTGCCAGTGCCAAGTTAACGGCCGTGGTGCTTTTGCCCACACCACCTTTGCCAGAGGCCACAGCCACGATATTTTTCACCTGAGGCAGCAAAGCCACCCCACGCTGTGCAGAGTGGGCCACAATTTTCATGGTGACGTTGGCCGACACATTGGTCACGCCGGGTACCTGCTTGGCAGCGGCGATCAAGGCGTTGCGCAATGCAGGGATTTGACTCTTGGCGGGATAGCCTAATTCGACATCAAAGGCCACATTGCCAGCATCTACAACGAGGTTTTTCAGAGCTTTTGTGGAGACAAAATCTTTGCCTGTGTTGGGGTCAATGACCTTTTCTAGGGCTTTTTGGAGTTGTTCTGGGGTCGACATGTGAAACTTTCGTTGCTTGAGCGGCAGTTTAGCGACATCGGAGGGTTGAAGCCCATAAAATCACTGATTCCCCTACAAATAGCCTCCTCATGTCTGCCTCGTCTGTTTCGATCCCTTCCGTAGCCCAGCGACAAATTTTTGTCACGACCGCTTTGCCCTATGCCAATGGCAATTTCCACATCGGTCACATCATGGAATACATCCAGGCCGACATCTGGGTTCGTGCACAGCGCATGCAAGGCCATGAGGTGCACTTTGTGTGTGCTGACGATGCCCACGGCGCCCCCATCATGATTGCTGCCGAAAAAGCAGGCATCACGCCGCAGCAGTTTGTGGCCAACATTGCGGCAGGACGCAAGCCCTACCTGGATGGCTTTCACATTGGCTTTGACAATTGGCATTCCACCGATGGCCCAGAAAACCACGAACTGGCCCAACAGATTTACCGCGACCTTAAAGCAGCAGGCTTCATTGCCACCAAAACCATTGAGCAATTTTTTGACCCTGAAAAGTCAATGTTCTTGCCCGATCGCTTCATCAAAGGCGAATGTCCCAAATGCGGCGCCAAAGACCAATACGGCGACAGTTGTGAGTCATGCGGTGCGGTGTACTCGCCCACCGAAGTGAAAAACCCCTACTCCGCTTTGTCAGGCGCCACACCTGTGTTGAAACAATCCGAGCACTACTTCTTCAAATTGTCTGACCCGCGCTGTGTTGAGTTCCTAGAAAAATGGACACACGACACAGGCCGCTTGCAACCCGAAGTGCTGAACAAAATCAAAGAATGGTTTGCCAAAGACGAAGAAGGCCAAGGCGGCTTGAGCGATTGGGATATTAGCCGCGATGCGCCTTATTTCGGCATTGAAATCCCCGATGCCCCTGGCAAATATTTCTACGTCTGGCTGGATGCGCCCATTGGTTATTTGGCTTCGCTCAAAAATTACTTGGGCAAGATCGGGGTGGACTACAACGCTTATATCAACAACCCGAATGTGGAGCAGTACCATTTCATTGGCAAAGACATCACTTATTTCCACACGTTGTTTTGGCCCGCCATGCTGCATTTCAGTGGCCGCAAAACACCCAATGCGGTGTATGTCCATGGCTTCTTAACGGTTAGCGGCGAGAAGATGAGCAAGAGCCGCGGTACCGGCCTCGACCCCCTCAAGTATTTGAAACTGGGTATGAACCCCGAGTGGCTGCGTTATTACATTGCCGCCAAACTCAATGGCCGCAACGAAGACGTTGACTTCAACCCCGAAGACTTCATGGCCCGCGTCAACTCCGACTTGGTGGGCAAATACATCAACATTGCATCTCGCGCAGCCGGCTTCATTGCCAAGCGCTTGGGTGGCAAGTTGGGCGAAGTGTCTGCCGATGGTCAAGCATTGCTTCAACAATTGCACGAAGGTGTAGCGCCCATTGCCCAACTTTACGACGAGCGCGACTTTGCCAAAGCATTGCGCGAAGTGATGTTGCTGGCCGACCGCGTCAACGAATACGTAGACCAAAATAAACCTTGGGAATTGGCCAAGCAAGAAGGCATGGATGCTCGTTTGCACGATGTTTGCACCACTTGCATTGAAGCCTTCCGTTTACTCAGTCTCATGTTGAAACCGGTGCTGCCGACACTCGCCACCAGCGTCGAAAAATTCTTGAACATCGAAACATTGTCATTCACCAACGTGCAAGCGTCCTTGGGTGCTGGTCACGCCATCAACGACTACAAGCACTTGATGCAGCGCGTCGATGCAGCCATGTTGGATGCTTTGTTTGAAGCACCCGCGCCCGTGGTTGAAGCGGCGCCATTGCCTGGTGGCGAAGCCATTGCCCCCACCATTTCCATCGACGACTTTGCCAAGATCGATTTGCGCATAGCGCAAATTGTGCAGTGTGAAGCGGTGGAAGGTTCGACCAAATTGTTACGTCTCACTTTGGATGTGGGTGAAGGCCAACACCGCAACGTGTTCAGCGGCATTGCCAGCGTTTACAAACCCGAAGATTTGGTGGGCAAACTCACCGTGATGGTGGCCAATTTAGCGCCGCGCAAAATGAAGTTTGGTGTCTCTGAAGGCATGGTGCTGGCAGCCAGTCATGCCGATGAAAAAGCCGAGCCTGGCATTTACGTTTTGAATCCATGGCACGGTGCAAAACCTGGCATGCGCATTCACTGACCTGCAATAGATAAGCTGAAATACGCCTTGTTAAACTGAAGCATGGCCTTTTTCTTTCGCCCCAAGCTGGTTGATTCATTACAGGGGTACACACGACAGGAGCTGGGCGCCGACATTGCGGCCGGCCTCACAGTGGGTGTGGTGGCTTTGCCTTTGGCCATGGCCTTTGCCATTGCTTCGGGCCTCAAGCCCGAAGCGGGCTTGTTTACCGCCATCATTGCAGGCTTCATCATCTCGGCATTGGGCGGCAGCAAGGTTCAAATTGGCGGGCCTGCAGGCGCCTTCATTGTCATTGTGTATGGCATCTTGGAGCGATATGGCCTGCCCAACCTGATCCTTGCCACTGCGGCATCAGGCGTGTTGTTGTTGATCATGGGCCTGCTCAAATTAGGCACTCTCATTAGATTCATTCCGGTTGCTGTGGTCATTGGTTTCACCAATGGCATTGCGGTGCTGATCATGCTGTCTCAAGCCAAAGATTTTATGGGGCTGAAGGTCAACAACATGCCTGCAGATTTTTTTGGCAGTTTGCGCACCTTGAATGAAGCCCTCCCCACATTTCAAGCGCCCGCATTTGCATTGGCCTGTGGCTCACTGGGTTTGATTGTGGTGTGGCAGCGTGTCTTTTCGGCCAAGCAAGGCCAAGCCCCTGCCATGGGCCTTCGGCGCTTGCTGCAAGTGGTTCCTGGCTCCATCGTTGCCCTCATCGCTGCCACCTTGGTTGCATTGGGAATGCACCTACCTGTTGAAACCATTGGCAGCAAATTCGGCGGTATCCCCTCCGAGTTGCCAAGTTTTGTGTGGCCTGAGTTCAGCCTTGCCAACCTTCAACACTTGAGCATGCCCATCATCACCCTCACTTTGCTGGGTGCCATCGAGTCCTTGCTGTGTGCTCGCATTGCCGATGGCCTCATTGGCGATAGGCACAACCCCAATCAAGAACTCATGGCACAAGGTGTGGCCAACTTTGTCACACCTTTCTTTGGCGGGATGCCAGCCACAGGCACCATTGCTCGCACCGTCACCAATGTCAAAAGTGGCGGCCGATCTCCCGTTGCAGGCATTGTGCATGCGCTCGTTTTATTGGGTGTGGTTTGGGTGGCAGCCCCGTTGGCCAACCACGTGCCATTGGCAACTTTGGCAGCCATCTTGATGTTTGTGGCATGGAACATGGGCGAATGGCATGCATTCACAAATTTAAAACAATTCCGCACGCCCTATCGCATCACCTTGTTGGCGGTGTTCCTGCTCACGGTCATGGTCGATCTCACAGTGGCCGTTGAATTTGGCTTGTTTGCGGCTTGCATCACCTTCATCTATCGAATTTCCAGTCTCAGCCGTGTTGAAGAACTGAAAGACACAGACTTCCCTTCGCTTTTGAATCAACAAGGACAAGTGCGGGCTTACCGTTTTTATGGCGCCCTGTTCTTTGGTGCCGTGAAGATGGTAGAGGCCATTGAAGACGAACTGCCCCAAAAAGCTGTGGTTTTAGACCTGAAAAATCTAATTTACATCGATTCTTCAGGGGCAGACGCCTTGGTGGCCTTGGCCCACGTTTGCCAAAAGAAGCAAGTCAGACTGATCATTTGCGGCTTGCATCACCAACCCCTAGATATCGCCAGCAGAACGGGGTTTGTGAATTTAATGAGCCACAATGTTTGGCCAGATTGGCCTTCTGCCCTGAATGCGGCTCTTTTGTTAGAAAATTCTGACTCAGCCCCGTTAAAATAAGCTTAGTTCCTTAGAAAGCGCTTTGTCATGTCGCTCCTGCATTTTTTTCGTCGTCCCGACTACCGTTCGGACACCACTCAGTTCATAGACCAGCTCAAGCTTGATCGGCCGCATCTTGATGCCGCTCAAACAGAAGCCCGCGCGCTGTTGTGGGACGCCTCTGTTGACCGTCATGTGTTGAAAGAGTTCAACGCAGGCCGCGTCGACCAAAAACCTTACGTGTATCAAACCAAAGGCTGAGACTTTTGGAAAACAACGCAGCTTCTACAGAGCTTCTGCCCGTCGTTGAAAATACGACCGGTCTGCCCGAGGTCATCGACCACGTGGCGGTGGCGCGTCTGTATGGTGAGCCTTTGTTTTCCATGCCCAACGACCTCTACATCCCACCAGATGCGCTCGAGGTTTTTCTAGAGGCCTTCGAAGGTCCTCTAGATTTGTTGCTGTACCTCATTCGCAAGCAAAACTTCAATATTCTCGACATTCCCATGGCTGCGGTCACGCGCCAGTACCTGAGCTATGTCGATGAAATTCGCGAGCACAACCTCGAGTTGGCCGCTGAATATTTGCTCATGGCTGCCATGCTGATTGAAATCAAATCTCGCATGTTGTTGCCACCCAAAAAAGTCGCCCAAGGTCAAGAGCCTGAAGATCCCCGCGCCGAATTGGTTCGCCGCTTGCTCGAGTACGAGCAAATGAAAATGGCCTCCATGCAACTTGGCAATTTGCCGCAATATGGTCGCGACTTTTTAAAAGCTCAGGTCTACATTGAACAAAGCCTGCAACCGCGCTTTCCCGATGTGCATTTGGTTGAACTGCAAGAAGCTTGGCGCGACATTTTGAAACGTGCCAAACTGGTTCAGCACCATAAAATCACGCGTGAAGAACTGAGTGTTCGTGAGCACATGAGCATTGTCTTGAGGCGGCTTCAAGGTCGCAAATTTGTAGAATTTGAAAACTTATTTGACCCCAGCAAAGGCACTCCCGTGTTGGTGGTCACGTTCATTGCACTGCTTGAGTTGGCCAAAGAAACTCTGATCGAAATTACACAAGCTGAGGCTTTCGCTCCCATCTATGTGCGACTGGCATTCACGCCAGTTTAATTCTCGCCTTTAGCACCTCGGCCCATGAGAGCCGACACAGCTTCAGCGGGCTTTAGTTGCCCATCCAACAAAGCCAGCACACCCTGTGCAATGGGCATGTCAACACCCAAAGCTTGGGCTCGCTGCACTACAGTGCGGGCGCTGTAAACACCCTCTGCCACATGGCCCAATGATTGAAGCGCCTGCGGCAAATCCATACCCTGCGCCAGCAACATACCAACCTTGCGGTTGCGACTGAGATCGCCCGTGGCCGTGAGAACCAAATCGCCCAGACCTGACAAGCCCATGAAGGTTTCAATTTTGGCACCCAAGGCTAAGCCCAGTCGCGTCATTTCTGACAAGCCGCGTGTGATCAATGCGGCGCGCGCATTCAAACCTAAATTGAGACCGTCGCTCAATCCGGTGGCAATGGCCAAGACATTTTTCACAGCACCACCCACCTCGACACCCACAATGTCTTCGTTGGCATAAACACGCAAACTAGGGCTGTGAAAAGCATCTACCAAAATTTGCTGCACACTGGCATGCGCACTGGCTGCAACCAAGGCTGTCGGTTGAGCGCGCGCCACTTCCATGGCAAAACTGGGGCCACTGAGTACGCCCGACTTTAATCGCGGCGCCACCTGCTGACACACCTCATGTGGCATGGCCCCTGAATCAAAACCTTCAGCGGCGGCTTCAAAACCTTTGCACAACCAAGCCACAGGAACTTGTATCTCTTTCAAATTCAAAAGCATGCTGCGCAAGGCCGACATAGGCGTCCCAATGACAATTAAATCGTGATTGGCAGCCCAAGTCGCCAATTCTGAGGCGGGCGAACTGAAGCATTGCAATGCTTCAGGGAAGTCAACACCGGGCAGATAACGCTGGTTGCTGCGTTGCGATTGCATGTCTGTTGCAGCTTTAGCGTCACGCGTCCAAAGTTGAACTTGATGGACTGCCGCATGCCGGCTGGCGCTGATAGCCAGTGCTGTGCCCCAAGCACCTGCCCCGATGACCGCAATCTTCAGGCTCAAGTGAGGGGTCTCAAAACAAATTACTGAACTTGAGGTGCTGCAGCTTGCTGGGCTGCTTCAGCCTGTTGCTGCTCGTACATGGCTTGGAAATTAATTTCGGCCAAGTGTACGGGGGGGAAGCCTGCACGTGTGACCATGTCCGCCACATTACCGCGCAAGTAGGGGTACACAATTTGGGGGCAAGCAATGCCCATGATGGGGCCCATTTGGTCTTCTGGCACATTGCGAATTTCAAAAATGCCGGCTTGCTTGCACTCGACCAAGAACACCGTTTTGTCTTCAATTTTGGTATGCACTGTGGCGGTGACGCAAATTTCGTAGACACCTTCTGCGGCTTGATTGGCCTCAACACCCAACTGAATATCGACTGCAGGTTGTTGTTGTTCCAACAAAATGGCCGGTGAATTGGGTTGCTCCAAAGACGCTTCTTTCAAGTAAACGCGCTGAATTTGGAACACAGGGGTGCTTGCTTCTGACATAAAAACTCTTGTTTGAGGGTGATCTTCTCTAGGCCGCTTTGAAAAAAGCCCCTGCCTTGAGATTAGAGCGATTATGGCTTATAAATTCAGGGCTTTTGGACAGATCAGGTCTTAAGGGGCTTGCAAGAGGGGCATCAAGCCGCCCTTGGCATCAAGCGCCATTAAATCGTCGCAACCACCCACATGCGTTTCACCGATGAAAATTTGTGGCACGGCTCTGCGCCCCGTGATGCTGATCATGTGTTCACGTTTCTCGGGCTGCGTATCGATTCGAATTTCCTCAATATCAGTGACCCCCTTGGACTTCAATATTTGCTTTGCACGAACGCAATAAGGGCAAACAGCAGTGGTGTACATCTTCACGTGAGCCATGGCATTTCCTATCAGTAACTCAAAATTTGAAATGATCTTTTCAGGCCGATTTAGGCTTTTTCAACAGGCAGGCTGGCCTCTCGCCAAGCTTTGAGGCCACCGGACAAGGCCTGAGCACGATCGTATCCCAGTTTTTTAGCCTGTGCCGCGGCACGACTTGCACGTCCGCCAACTTGGCAGACCAAAATCACTGGCAAGTTTTTATTTTTAACCATCAAAGGGAGCTGTGTTTCAAGCTCACCCAGAGGAATATTTTTAGCACCGACAGCATGCCCCTGCGCAAATTCAGCAGGTTCACAGACGTCGATCAAGACCGCTTTTTCACGGTTGATGAGCAAGACCGCCTGTGTTGGCTCAACCCCTCCAGCAGCACCCTTGGTGATAGCCGGCCAAAACAAAGCCAAAGCAGAAGACGCTGCGACAGCAACCAACATCCAGTTTTCAATCAAAAAATTCACAAATAACCCTTAAAAAGTTCATTTGCAGTCTATTTCAAGACCGCATCCCAGTTTCGAATTCTAAAATGCTGACTGTAAACCCGTTTTTCTTTCTTGTTTAAACCTTTAACCATGTACAAATTCGTTCTCATTCGCCACGGCGAGTCCACTTGGAATTTAGAAAATCGCTTCACAGGCTGGACAGATGTTGATCTCACGCCCACTGGCATCGAGCAGGCCCAAGAGGCCGGCCGTTTGCTCAAGGCTGAAGGCTACGAGTTTGATCTGGCTTACACCAGCGTCCTAAAACGTGCCATTCACACTTTATGGCACACGCTCGATGCCATGGATCGTCAATGGCTTCCTGTGCACAACAGTTGGCGCCTGAACGAACGCCATTACGGAGCCCTCCAAGGCTTGAACAAAGCAGAAACCGCCCAAAAATTTGGCAATGAACAAGTCATGGTCTGGCGCCGAAGCTATGACACCCCCCCTCCAGCCCTTGAAGCTACCGACTCCCGTTGTGAACGTGCCGACCTGCGCTACGCCAAGCTCAAGGCGCATGATATTCCCTTAACGGAATGCCTGAAAGATACCGTGGCCCGTGTGATTCCCTTTTGGACTGAATCCATGGCACCCGCCATTCAAGCAGGCAAAAAAATTGTAGTGGCTGCGCACGGTAACTCCATTAGAGCCTTGATCAAGTACTTGGACAATATTTCCGAAGAAGACATTGTTAACTTGAACATCCCCAATGGCATTCCCTTGGTTTATGAGTTGGATGCGAATCTAAAGCCCATCAAGCATTACTACTTGGGTGATGCTGAAGCGGCCGCAAAGGCCGCCGCCGCTGTGGCCAACCAAGGCAAAGCTTAATTTAATTGATGGGCATCACCTGACTTGCACAAAGTTAGCAGTCAAGGTGTATATTGTCTTTAAAGGAGACCTTTTGGGTCAATGCACATGGGACAGAAATTGAAAATTGTAGGTTGGCTCAGCATCGGCGCTTTAGCAGGCGCTCTCACCACTGTATCGCTTCAAACCACGGCCAGGGGTGCCTTTGCACCTTTGCCTCTTGAAGAGCTTCAACAACTGGCGGCTGTTTTTGGCATGGTCAAAAGTGACTATGTCGAAACAATCGATGAGAAAAAACTCATCACCGAAGCCATTTCTGGCATGGTCTCAAGTCTTGACCCTCACTCGCAGTACTTTGATAAAAAAAGCTTCAAGGAATTCAGTGAAGGCACCTCGGGTCGCTTTGTTGGCGTAGGCATTGAGATCACGCAAGAAGAGGGCATCATCAAAGTGGTGTCGCCCATTGAAGGCTCGCCTGCCGACCGAGCTGGACTTAAAACCAATGACCTGATTACCAAAATTGACGACGCCTTTGTCAAAGGCTTGTCAATGAACGAGTCAGTTAAACGCATGCGCGGTGAACCCAATACCAAAGTGGTTCTTACCGTGTTTCGCAAAGATGAGAGCCGAACTTTTACGCTCACCATCGTTCGAGAAGAAATTAAAACCCAGTCTGTCAAAGCCAAATTGATTGAACCTGGTTTTGGTTGGATTCGCGTGTCGCAATTCCAAGAAAGAACAGTTGAAGACTTCTCCAAAAAGTTAGAAGACATGTTCAAACAAGACCCAAAGCTGAAAGGCTTGGTGCTAGATTTACGCAACGACCCAGGTGGCTTGCTCGATGCAGCAGTTGCTTTGTCTGCCGCCTTCTTGCCCGAAAACGTCACCGTGGTGTCCACCAACGGCCAACTTGAAGAGAGTAAATTTATTTACAAGGCAGCCCCTCAGTTTTGGCGCCGCAGCTCCGAGAGCGACCCCATTCAACGCCTCACCCAAAATACACAAGGGCAATTGAAAAAAATACCGCTGGTGGTGTTGGTCAACGAAGGTTCAGCTTCAGCCAGCGAAATTGTGGCAGGGGCATTGCAGGACCATCAGCGCGCAACCATCATGGGCAGCCAAACCTTTGGAAAAGGCTCGGTTCAAACGGTTCGCCAATTGGGTCCTGACACAGCATTAAAGCTCACCACCGCTCGCTACTACACACCCAATGGCAAATCGATTCAGGCCAAGGGCATCTTGCCCGATGTCATGCTAGATGAAACTGAAAATGGCAATGTGTTTGCAGCACTGCGCACGCGCGAGGCCGATTTAGAAAAACATTTAGGCAACGGCCAAGAAGCTGAAAAGAA
>CAXNGF010000039.1:0-11249 GCA_964201905.1 Limnohabitans sp.
TAGCACTGTGACCGAAATTGCAGCCGTGGGCGCAGCTGCAATTTATGTGCCTTTCCCCTTTGCCGTCGATGACCATCAAACCACCAACGCCAACTTCTTGGTAAGTCAAGGCGGTGGCTGGCTCATGCCGCAAGCGCAACTCACTGCTGAAGCTTTGGCAGAACGCTTGAGCAGCATCACGCGTGAAGAACTGCTGGCCTGCGCAGAAAAAGCCTGGGCTCTCAAAAAGACGGAGGCTACCCGTGAAGTGGTGGCTGCTTGTGAGGCATTGGCCGCATGAAGCACGCTATTCGTCACATTCACTTCATTGGCGTCGGTGGCTCTGGCATGAGCGGTATTGCCGAAGTCTTATTTAATTTGGGTTACACCATTTCAGGCTCTGATTTGTCAGACAGCAGCACCCTTAAACGTTTGGCGGCCTTGGGCATTCAAACGCATGTGGGACACAGTGCCGAAAACGTTCAGAGTGCCGATGCAGTGGTCACTTCTACCGCCGTGAAGTCTGATAACCCTGAAGTTTTGGTTGCCCGAGCACGTCATATTCCGGTGGTGCCGCGCGCTGTCATGCTGGCCGAATTGATGCGCATGAAGCAAGGCGTGGCCATTGCGGGCACCCACGGCAAAACCACCACCACCAGTTTGGTGGCCAGTGTTTTGGCCGAAGGGGGCCTGGATCCAACCTTTGTCATTGGGGGGCGCTTGAACAGTGCAGGCACGAATGCCAAGTTGGGCACAGGTGAGTACATTGTGGTGGAGGCCGATGAATCGGATGCCTCTTTCCTGAATTTGTTGCCTGTGATGGCCGTGGTCACCAACATCGATGCCGACCACATGGAAACTTATGGTCATGATTTTGAAAAATTGAAGTCGGCTTTTGTTGAGTTTCTACATCGCATGCCGTTTTATGGCACAGCCATTTTGTGCTCAGACGACCCTGGTGTTCAAAGCATTGTCGATCAGTTGGCCCGTCCCGTGACCACCTATGGACTGGAAGAAGGTGCACAAATTAGAGCGGTTGATGTTCGAGCAGACAACGGTCAAATGCATTTCACTGTGCAGCGCCGTAATGGTGTGGTCTTGCCCGATCTGCCCATAGTTTTGAACTTGCCAGGTTTGCACAATGTCTTGAATGCTTTGGCCGCAATTTCTGTCGCCGTAGAGCTGGGTGTTGAAGACGCAGCCATCCAACGCGCCTTGGCTCAGTTCAAGGGTGTTGGCCGACGCTTCCAGCGTTATGGTGATGTGAAGCTTTTGAAGCAAGCCGGTAGCTTTACCTTGATTGACGACTACGGACATCACCCGGTTGAAATGGCTGCCACCCTGGCCGCTGCGCGCGGAGCTTTTCCTGGACGCCGCTTGGTGTTGGCTTTTCAGCCTCATCGTTACAGCAGAACCCGCGATTGTTTTGAAGATTTTGTCAGCGTCATCGGCCAAGGTGCCGATGCTGTTTTGTTGTCAGAAGTTTATGCAGCGGGTGAGGCACCCATCGTTGCGGCGGATGGTCGAACTTTATCTCGCGCGCTTCGTGTTGCGGGCAAAATTGAACCTGTTTTTGTCGATAAAATCGAGACCATGGCGCAGGCTATTTTTGACAATGCAAAAGACGGTGACATCGTCATTTGCATGGGTGCCGGCTCTATTGGCGCAGTGCCTGCCCAAGTTCAAAAAATGGGAGGTGCTGCATGAGCACAGCTTCTCTGAATTTTGGCAAAGTGGCGGTGCTCATGGGCGGTCAATCGGCAGAGCGAGAAATCTCTTTCATGTCGGGCCATGGTGTACTCGCCGCCTTAAAATCGCAAGGTGTCGATGCACATGCTTTCGATCCCGCAGAGCGCAATTTGTCAGACCTTCAACAAGAAGGGTTTCAGCGCTGCTTCATTGCACTCCATGGCCGCTTTGGCGAAGACGGCACCGTGCAAGGTGCACTTGAATTGTTGGGCATTCCCTACACTGGATCGGGTGTCATGGCCTCCAGCATCGCCATTGATAAAATCATGACCAAGCGAGTTTGGTTGTCAGAAAATGTGCCTACTCCGCGCTATGTGTTGCTCAAGCAAAATAACATGGGCCCTGAAGCCCAAGCACATGTGCTTCAAAGCTTGGGACTGCCTATTATTGTGAAGCCCGCCCGAGAGGGATCCTCCATTGGTGTGACCAAAGTGATGCAGGCCAGTGAGCTGCTGAAAGCGCTTGAAGATGCCGCCCAGTGCGATGCCGATATCTTGTGCGAACAATTTATTTCAGGCGATGAAGTCACTTGTCCAATACTGGGCGAGGGTGATGACGCAAAAGCCTTGCCAGTCATTCGCATCGTTGCACCTGCTGGCAACTACGACTATCAAAACAAATACTTCACAAACGATACTCAGTATTTGGTGCCCTCGGGACTGCCTGAGGCGGAAGAAAAAGCCATTCAAGCCCTTTCCATCAAGGCATACCAAGTTTTAGGTTGCAAGGGTTGGGGCCGAGTTGACGTCATGATCGATGCCTTAACCCGTCAGCCTTCTCTTTTGGAAATCAATACTTCGCCAGGCATGACCAGTCACTCCTTGGTGCCCATGTCGGCCAAAGCGGCGGGCATGACCTACGAAGATTTGTGCATACACCTGCTCGCCTCTGCCAGCTTGGAGCATTCAGGCAGCTCGAAAGGTGGCGCATGAAAAAGCCAGTCGTCTTGCCCATGGATATTCGACTCATGCAATGGACTTCCATCGGCCTGTTTGCGCTGGCCTTGATTTTGTGTGTCGCCAGTAGCATCACTTGGCTACTGCGGCATCCGGTGTTTTCAATTCAAAGCATCACGGTGCGCGGCAATGTCACGCACAGCAACCCAGTCATGTTGCGTGCCAATGTGGTGCCGCAACTCACGGGTAATTTTTTCACCTTGAATTTGTTGCAAGCACGTCATGCCTTCGAGCAAATTCCTTGGATTCGCTCTGCACTTGTCAGGCGAGAATTTCCAAATCGTTTGTCGGTAACTTTAGATGAATTTCAGCCCGTGGCGCAGTGGGGTGGCGAAGGCGATGGCAAATTTTTAAGCCCAGAAGGCACTATTTTTGAGGTCAATGCAGATGATGTAGACAGTGAAGCATTGCCCACCCTGAAGGGGCCGGAATCGCAGGCCAAAATTGTTTTGGAGATGTTCAAATTTCTCAAGCCACGGATGGAAAAGATGGACATGGGTTTGGACAAATTAGAGCTGAGTCAGCGGGGCAGTTGGTTTGCTCAGTTGGAATCGGGCGCAACTTTGGAATTGGGTCATGGAACGCAGCAGGAAATTGGCGACAGGCTTCAATTGTTTTTCAAAACATTGACGCAAGTTACTTCGCGATATGGAAGGACTACAAGCTCCTTGCTATCGGCGGACTTGCGTTACGAGAGTGCTTATGCGCTGAGGTTGAGAGGTGTAACGACCTTGACATCAGACAGTGTGAAGAAACCTTAATTGGCAAATTGAAGATTTAGATCAGAACGGTTGGACATATGGCAAAAGAATACAAAGATTTGGTAGTCGGTCTGGACATTGGAACTTCCAAGGTCATGGTCGTCGTGGCCGAGGTCATGCCAGGTGGCGAATTGAAGCTGGCCGGCATGGGCGTTGCGCCTGGCAATGGTTTGAAGCGAGGTGTGGTGGTCAACATCGACGCCACGGTTCAAAGCATTCAGCAAGCTTTGAAAGAAGCTGAACTGATGGCGGATTGCAAAATCACGCGTGTCAACACCGGCATTACAGGCAGCCACATTCGCGGCCTGAACTCAAGTGGCATGGTGGCGGTCAAGGACAAAGAGGTCACGCCTGCCGACGTCGCGCGGGTGGTTGAAACAGCCCGTGCAATCAACATTTCAACCGATCAGCGCTTGCTGTTGGTGGCCCCCCAAGAATTTGTCATTGATGGCCAAGATGTGAAAGAGCCTATCGGCATGAGTGGCATGCGCCTTGAGGCCAAGGTGCACATCGTGACAGGCGCGCAAAGTGCTGCAGAAAACATCATCAAGTGTGTACGCCGTTGCGGCTTAGAAGTCGACCAACTTTTGCTCAATCCCTTGTCTTCCAGTTTGGCTGTGCTCACTGAAGACGAACGCGAGTTGGGCGTGGCCTGCGTTGACATTGGCGCAGGGACCACCGATGTGGCCATTTTCACCAACGGCGCCATTCGCCACACAGCCGTCATTCCCATCGCCGGTGACTTGATCACCAGCGACATTGCCATGGCACTGCGCACACCCACCAAAGATGCAGAAGACATCAAAGTAGAGAGTGGTTGCGCCAAGCAGTTGTTGGCAGACCCTGAAGCGCAAGTTGAAGTACCTGGTCTTGGTGACCGTGCACCCCGTATGTTGTCCAAGCAAGCCTTGGCCGGTGTGATTGAGCCGCGTGTCGAAGAAATTTTCTCGCTGGTTCAACAAGTGATTCGCGAGTCGGGTTACGAAGAAGTTTTGTCTTCTGGCATTGTGCTCACAGGCGGCAGCGCCGTCATGCCTGGCATGGTTGAGTTGGGCGAAGACATTTTCTTGAAGCCTGTACGCCGCGGCGTTCCCAAATACAACGGTGCCTTGTCTGACATGGTCAGCCAACCGCGCGTAGCCACCGTCATGGGCTTGATGGAAGAAGCCCGTTTGGCTCGCTTAAGAGGTTTCAAAGTTTCGCAGAAGAAGGGTTCGATGAACAATGCCTTCACGCGATTCAAAGATTTCATCGTGGGGAACTTCTGATGGATTGGCGCAAACTTTACTTGGCAAGGGGGAGTCCTCATCAGCGATGTTGAATCCCTCTGTATTCCAAAAAAATAAAATTTTCAAAAATCAATATTTAAGCAACTGCAACAGTTTTAGGAGAGCACCATGAGCATTGAAATGATCCAAGTCGAAGAGTTCAACCAAGGAACGCAAATCAAAGTGATCGGCGTTGGCGGTGGCGGCGGTAACGCTGTTGAGCACATGATCGAGCGCAACGTTCAAGGCGTTGAATTCATTTGCGCCAACACCGATGCACAGGCATTGGCGCGCAGCGCAGCGCACCGATTCATTCAATTGGGTCACACCGGTTTGGGCGCTGGCAGCAAACCAGAAAAAGGTCGTGATGCGGCCGAGGAAGCCATTGAAGACATTCGTGCAGCCATTGAAGGCGCACACATGTTGTTCATCACGGCCGGCATGGGCGGTGGCACTGGCACGGGGGCAGCACCTGTGATTGCTCGCGTGGCCAAAGAGATGGGCATCCTGACTGTGGGTGTGGTCACCAAGCCTTTCGACTTTGAAGGTGGTCGCCGCATGCAAAGCGCTGAATCTGGTTTGGCTGAACTGGAAGCCAACGTAGACTCATTGATCGTGGTGCTCAATGAAAAGCTCATGGAATTGCCAGGCGGTGAAGACATGACGCAAGACGAAGCCTTTGCGCATGCCAACGACGTGCTCAAAAATGCCGTCGGCGGCATTGCAGAAATCATCAATGTGCCAGGCCATGTCAACGTTGACTTCGAAGACGTTCGCACTGTGATGGGCAAGCCCGGCAAAGCCATGATGGGCACTGCTTCGGCCAGCGGCCCTGACCGTGCACGCATCGCATCAGAGCAAGCAGTGGCTTGCCCGCTGCTGGAAGGTATCGATTTGTCGGGTGCCAAGGGCGTGCTGGTGTTAATCAGTGCAGCCAAGGGTTCACTCAAGTTGAGCGAATCTAAGCAAGCCATGAACACCATCCGTGCTTATGCTTCAGAAAGCGCACACGTGATTTACGGTACAGCCTACGACGAAAGCCTGGGCGACGAAATTCGCGTGACCGTGGTGGCCACTGGCTTGTCAAGCCAAGGTGCGCGTCGCACAGCGCCTCCTTTGCAAGTGTTGCGCACAGGTACATACGATGCGCCTTTCACAGTTGACACACACGACGCTGTGTCACCTTCATTGGGTGCTCAAAGTCCAGCCTTGGGCGGCGACTACGGCCGTTTGAACACACCAAGTGTTTGGCGCACCAACCGCACACAAGCTGCTGCCAAAGTCGATGGCATGGCTTCTGCGGGTATGGACGACATTGAAATCCCAGCCTTCTTGCGCAAGCAAGCCGATTGATTTTTTCAAACAATGGGTCTTAAAACCCTGTTCAAGCAAGCTTGGGCCTGAGAATTTAAAATCAGACCATGCTTGCTCAAAGAACCATCAAAACCCTCACCCAGGCAGTGGGTGTGGGTTTGCACAGCGGCCAGCGTGTAGAACTCACGCTTAGGCCTGCTCCGCCCGGCACGGGCATTGTGTTTCGAAGAGTCGACTTGGCAGACCCTGTCGACATTCCCGTCTCTGCGCAAAGTGTCACCGATACACGTTTGGCATCCACCATTTCCAGTGGGCAAGCCAAAGTGCATACCGTCGAGCACTTGATGTCGGCTTGTGCAGGATTGGGTATCGATAATTTGATCATCGACATCACTGCCGAAGAAGTTCCTATCTTGGACGGCTCAGCATCTTCTTTTGTGTTTCTGCTGCAAAGTGCTGGGATTGAATTGCAAAAAGTGGCCAGGCAATTTATCCGTGTTCTTAAAACGGTGGAAGTCAAAGACGGTCAAGGCGAAAACCTCAAGTGGGCCAAGCTTGAGCCCTACGAGGGGTACCGCTTGAGTTTCGAAATTGATTTCCAGCACCCTGCCGTTGACTCAACAGGTCAGCAAGTGGTGTTTGACATGGGGCGTGATGTGTATGCGCGCGACATTGCTCGAGCACGTACTTTTGGCTTCACCAAAGACGTTGAGATGCTTCGCTCTAACGGCTTGGCTTTGGGCGGCGGCCTTGACAATGCCATTGTGATGGACGATTACAAAGTCTTGAACAGCGATGGACTGCGCTACGACGATGAATTTGTGAAGCACAAAATTCTCGATGCCATGGGTGATTTGTACCTCGTGGGCAAACCTCTCATTGCCAGTTACACCGCATTTCGATCAGGTCATGCCATGAACAATCAGTTGCTGCGCGCCTTGCTAGATCAACCTGAAGCTTATGAGTTGGTGAGCTTTGAAGATGTCCACAAAGCACCTGAAGGATTTGCATTGCCTGTGCGTGCTTGGTAATTCAAAGTCATGAGCGCTGACACCCAAGCAAAGCTTCAGGATTTGCTGGCGCAAAAACCATTTATGCGTTTTTGGCTTGCGCGTGTCTCAGGTATCTTGGCCAACCAAATGCTTTCTGTGGCCTTGGCTTGGCACATGTATGAAATTACGGGTAGTGCCTGGGACCTTGGTCTGGTGGGGCTGTTCCAATTTGTACCAGCTTTGATTTTGACCTTGCCTGCGGGACACATTGTGGACAAGCTCAACAAGGCGCACATCTACGCTGTCTGCATGTTAGTCCAAGCTGCAGTGGCGTGTTTGTTGGTCTGGGGCACCCACGCCGACGCTGTGACTCGCGAGTTGGTGCTCTTTGTGTCGGCTATTTTGGGCATGGTGCGATCCTTTCAAATGCCCACACAACAAGCCCTCACGCCGCATTTGGTGCCTGCCAATTTATTGCAGCGAGCTGTGGCTTTAAGCTCTACCGGTGTCCAAACTGCAGTCATCAGTGGGCCTGCATTGGGCGGTATTTTGTATGCCACCCATGTCAATGCGGTTTACGCCAGCTGCGCAGCATTTTTGTTGCTGGCATTTTTGTTCACGCTCACTGTTCGTTACGATCACAAGCCTTCTCAAGCGGCGGCCGATCTCAAAAGTGTGTTGGCGGGTGCTCATTTTGTCTGGCATCACAAAGTACTTTTTGGCGCCATTGCCCTTGACCTGTTTGCCGTCTTGTTGGGTGGAGCTACGGCATTGCTGCCTATTTACGCCAAAGACATTTTGCACACCGGCCCTGAGGGCTTGGGCATTCTCAGATCATCTCCCGCTGTGGGAGCTTTGATCATGGCCGTGGTCTTGACGCAATGGCCCATCGAACGCAAAGTAGGCCGCTTTATGTTGGTGGCCGTCGCTGTGTTCGGAATTGCCAATTTGGTCTTTGGCCTCTCAACCAACATGGCTCTGTCCATTGCAGCGCTCATCGTCACAGGTGCTGCAGACAACGTCAGTGTGGTGACGCGCATCACTTTGCTTCAACTTGAAACGCCAGAAGACATGCGCGGCCGCGTCGCAGCAGTCAACTCCATTTTCATTGGCGCCTCCAACCAACTAGGCGAATTCGAGTCTGGCGCAACCGCCTCAATGTGGGGCCCAGTAGGCTCAGTCGTCTTCGGCGGCATAGCCACAGTAGGCGTAGCCCTAGCCGCGATCAAAATCTTCCCTGATCTAGCAAAACGCGACCAAATGGTCCTGCCCAAATAAACCTTTCTCAAGCAAATACCCATGATTTGAGGGTGCTTTTGATTTCAGGGTAGCGGTATGGAAACGACTTGCCGACTCATACTCGCTGCTCTCGCCAGATCGTTGTCAATCCGCACCCCTACCACCACCCTGAAATCAAAGCATGATGACTGCCAAAACTAGTGACTCCGGCCACCTCGGTACATGCCATGTGTTTTGCGATTGAGCAGATCTAAAGCTGCCAACTTGTTCATCGAAGGACTAGCATGTGCGTGCGTAATGGCCAATCCTAAAGCGTCTGCTGCATCGGGCCCTGGCACCGAAGGCAGCTTTAACATGCGTTTGACCATTTCTTGAATTTGAGATTTGGCAGCTCGTCCATGACCGGTGATGGCCTTTTTCATTTGCAACGCGGTGTATTCGGCAACCTCTAAATTGCAGGACACCAAGGCCGTGACACAACAACCGCGCGCTTGACCTAAAAGCAAAGTAGCTTGCGGGTTGACGTTGACAAACACAATCTCGACAGAAGCCGATTCGGGTTGATAGCGTTGGTTGATTTCTAAAATACCGTCGTAAATCACGCGCAAGCGATTGGGCAAATTGCCTTGGTTTACTTTATCGGTGCGAATGACACCGCTGGCCACATAAGTGAGTTGCGAGCCGCTTACATCAATGACGCCAAAGCCAGTGGTTTGGAGGCCGGGGTCAATACCAAGAATTCTCATAGATCTATTGTGAAGCAATGATCATGGCAGGGCAACATCGTTCATGCGCGCCATGATGGTTTCTGCGCGATCGCTTAAATATACAGACTGTGGCAATTTTTCAAAGTAGCGAGGGCGCGGCAGCATCACGGCCAAGCGCGCAGCCTCCCAGGCATTGAGCTTGGACGCAGACTTTTGAAAATAATGTTGTGCCGCTGCTTCAGCACCAAATACACCTTGACCCCACTCCACATGGTTGAGGTAGAGCGTGAGTATTTTCTTTTTGCTCAGAAAAGTTTCCAAGGCCATGGTGATGACCCATTCTTGGCCCTTTCGCAGCATGGTACGTTCACCACTTAAAAGCAAATTCTTGGCCAATTGCTGGGTAATGGTCGAGCCACCCACAATTTTGGGCGTTGCTGTTTTGGCACCATTTTTCTTGACTGCTTGAGCTTCTAATTTGGCTTGAGTCTTGGCATTTTTTTGCCATGCTTTCTCAATCGCATCCCACCAGATGCCGTTGTGCGATGTGAAGCCACTGTCTTCAGATGCCAGAACCGCACGCTTGAGTGTTTTTGCAATTTGATCGTCTGATTGCCATTGCTGCCGCCAATTCAAACGACTTTGTGAATTGACGATTTGCCAAGCTTGTGATCTTTCAAAAGCGGTAGATGAGGGATCAACCACAGCCATGAATGCAATGCGTCCGACAAAGAACAATTGCAAAATCACAAAACCCGCCAGCACCAGCCAGAGCCATTGTTTCAAAGCATTGGAAATGGTATTGAACATGTCAAAATCAATTCGACACCAAGGCTCTTAAATCGGCCAGCACGTCTGGGGTTGGTGGCTGTACGCCGCGCCACAGATGGAAGGAAGCTGCCGCTTGCTCGACCAGCATGCCAAGACCATCGCGTGCTT
The DNA here is from genome assembly GCA_964201905.1 of Limnohabitans sp. GTDB lineage: Bacteria > Pseudomonadota > Gammaproteobacteria > Burkholderiales > Burkholderiaceae_C > Limnohabitans_A. The sequence continues at coordinate 9,905 of CAXNGF010000039.1, forward strand.
CGGTGCCATGCGCACGGGCCCATTGCATGAAGGCTTGCGCAGCGGGGCCATACATTAAATCGCAGGCCAAGCCGTTCACTTGCAACACACTGGCGGGTACCGGCAAAGCAGCATTGTTGAGGCTGCTGCTGCTGGCGTTAATGACCAAGTCAAACGAGTGGCTCAGAATGGCTTCGTGTGCCAAGCCAAAGGCTTGGCAGTCAACACCCGCTGATTTAGCCAAGCTGGCATGACGCGCAACAAGTTGAATGGCTTTGTCAACGCTTCGGTTGGCGACCCAAATGCTAAGGGGTTTTTCGCTTAACAAAGGACCCAACACGCCTGCTGCTGCGCCGCCTGCACCAATGAGCAAAATGCGGCGACCTTGTAATCTGAAACCGGCGTTGTGTACCAAGTCGGTCACCAAGCCTAAGCCATCGGTGTTCTCAGCATAAATTTGTTGGCCGTCGAATTTGAGGGTGTTGCAGGCTTGCGCCAATGCCACGCGAGGACTGCAGTGAGTGGCCAGCGCTGCAGCCTCGGTTTTGAAAGGCACGGTGACATTGCAGCCTTTGCCGCCAGCTGTCATGAAAGCATGAAGGGTGGTGCTGAAGGCATCCAATGGCACGCAGGTCTTTTCGTACATCAGTGTTTGGCCTGTGAGCTCGGCAAACCGCGCTTGAATCCAAGGCGACTTGCTGTGTTCAATGGGATGACCGAAAACGCAATAGAGGTCCATAAGTTGCATCCGTTAATTTTTGGGTGGAGATGCGAGTGCACGTTTTGAAGAGACGCTTGAATCGGGTGCTAGTATTTTGGTTTCCAGGGTTTCGTCACGCGCAAATTGAAAGCGTGTGACCACCACCAATTGGTCTGCTTCTTTTTTCATGTCTGAAGTGAAAGCACCGAAGGGTGATGCACCTCTCACAATGGCTTGAGCCTGTTGGTCCAAGACGTATTGCCCAGAACCGCTGGCGACCTCGGTGTTCAAAACCTGGCCCTTGTTGTCCAAGGTGATGATCATGGTGAGCTGGCCATAAAGCATTTGACCCGCTGCTTGCGGAAAATTTTCTGTGCCAGTGACTTCAATGGTGCGCCGCATTTTGTCGTAATAGCGTGCGTAGGAAACCTCTTTTGTGGCTGGACCTATGTAGCGTTTTTTAGGACCACCTTGAAGCGCCTGAGACTGTTTTTCAATTTGAGCCAATTGGTTGGCGAGTTGTTTCTTACGTTCAGCCAATGCATCTGCCGAATTGACTTCGTTTGCTTGAACGTGATTTGTATTGAGTTGAAATAACTCATGCTTGAGTTGTTGAATCAATCGCTGTTGTTCATTTTTGAGCGATTCGATTTGTTGCTCAACATG
>CAXNGF010000040.1:0-11162 GCA_964201905.1 Limnohabitans sp.
CACAAGCCGTGATAGCGGGAGGAATCGTCTGGTAAATTTTCAATGCCTTCTGCGCGCAATGCTTGGGTGAGAAGTTTCAAGCCCAAGTCCATCGATTCACTGTGTGCCATGGTTTTGAGGTGATGCCTGATTCTGGAGCGCGCACGACCCGTTCTGACAAAGCCAAGCCATGAGGGGTTGGGCGCTGATACCGGCGCAGTCATGACCTCCACCACATCACCATTTTTTAATTCTGTGCGCAAGGGAACTTGTAGGTTGTTTATTTTGGCAGTTACCAAATGATCGCCAAGATTGCTGTGAATCATGTAGGCGAAATCGACCACGGTTGCACCGCGTGGAAGTGACATGATTTGGCTCTTTGGCGTGAAAACATAAACAGCATCGGGAAACAAATCAACTTTGACATGGTCCCAAAATTCGGAAGCATCGCGCGTTTCTTTTTGGATGTCTAGCAATGATTGCAGCCACTGCGTACCCAAACGCTCTGCTTCCATACTGCCAGTTGACTTGTCCTTGTACAACCAGTGTGCCGCAACCCCAGACTCAGCCACCACATTCATGGCCTCGGTGCGCATTTGGAATTCCACGTTAACCCCAGACGGCCCGACCAAAGTGGTGTGCAAAGACTGGTAGCCATTTACTTTGCCAATGGCAATGTGGTCCTTGAATTTGCCTGGGACGGGCTTGTACATCTGATGCAAAATGCCCAGCGCGGTATAGCAATCAATGACCGAGGGCACAATGAGCCTAAAGCCATAAATGTCGGTTACTTGCGCAAAACTCAGGTGCTTGCCATCCATTTTTTTGTAGATGGAAAAGAGCGTTTTTTCACGGCCAGAAATTTGCACATCGATTTTGGCATTTGAAAACGTGGACTCAAGTTCGGCTTGAACTTTTTGAATCAAATCACGTCTTCGATTGCGAGCCTTGGCAACGGCTTTTGAAAGAATGGCATAACGCCACGGCTTCAAGTGACGAAACGACAAATCTTGCAATTCGCGATAGGTTTGATTCAAGCCTAAACGGTGTGCAATGGGGGCGTAAATTTCTATCGTTTCTGAAGAAATACGTCCCCATTTTTCACGAGGCATTTCGGCCATGGTGCGCATGTTGTGAGAGCGATCGGCCAACTTGATCAAGATGACTCGCACATCTCGGGCCATGGCCAAGAGCATTTTGCGAAATGATTCAGACTGATTTTCTTCTCGGGTGTTGAACTCCAACTTGTCTAACTTGGTCAAGCCATCGACCAATTCAGCCACTGAAGATCCGAACTTTTCAATCAGGTCAGACTTGGTGACATTGCAATCCTCCATGACATCGTGCATGAGTGCCGCCATCAAAGCTTGCGCATCAAGCTTCCACTCAGTGCACTGCGTGGCCACTGAAATAGGGTGTGTGATATAGGGCTGACCATCTTTGCGAAGCTGTCCCAAATGGGCTTCGTCTGCAAATCGATAGGCTTTGCGCACCAGGTCGATGTCTGAGGCAGAGAGATAGCTGAGTTTGGCGACCAAGGCGGCAAAACTGGCCGCAGCGGCATTGGCAGCACTGGCACTGGGCATGCCAACCAAGATGTTGTGAGCGTTCTCGCGTTTTCCGGGTATTGAAGTACTACCGGACTTGTGCAAATCAGATGAAAAAGCTGCGCGCATGCCTTAAATGTAACGCGGCTGTGAAAAAGCCCCAGGTTTTTGAAACTTTGGGGCTTTTTGGGGCTAGGCCATGACAGCCCAGCGCAATGTAGAAATTAGTTTACTTTTTTGAGCATTTCCAAACCGACTTTGCCAGCAGCAATTTCTCGCAATGCTGTAACGCCAGGCTTGTTTTTGCTTTCGACCCGAGGCGTGTGCCCCTGGCTTAGCATGCGTGCGCGGTAGGTGGCAGCCAATACCAATTGGAAACGGTTAGGGATCTGTTCGAGGCAATCTTCAACGGTAATGCGGGCCATGACGGTCTCCGGTAAATAAATCAGGTGATATGAAGGGATTCGAAAGTTTCGGCACGGGCTCGGTGCTGGGCTACATATTTCAGTCGCTGAGCGTGCACGATGGCCTTGAGGTCAAACAAGGCGCGATCGAAAACTTCGTTGATTATAACGAAGTCGAACTCTTTGACCTGAGCCAGCTCAATGGCGGCATTTTGCAGGCGCAATTCAATGGTTTCGGTGCTGTCTTCGCCGCGGCGCTCTAAACGGCTTCTCAATTCTTCCCAACTTGGGGGCAGAATAAAGATCAGGATGGCATTGGCGTACATCTTTTGTATTTGAATGGCGCCTTGGTAATCAATTTCTAAAATGACGTCAGAGCCTTGCGCCATGCGTTCTTCCAGCATTTTCTTGGAGGTGCCATACCGGTGACCATGCACATTGGCCCATTCCACAAAGGCCTCTCCGGCCACCATGGCATCAAACTCTTGTTGAGACACAAAGAAGTACTCACGGCCGTGTTTTTCTTGGCCACGGGGTGACCGGGTGGTGTGAGACACCGAAGGCGAAACGCGGCTATCTAGCTCCATCAGCGCCTTGACCAGGCTGGACTTGCCCGCGCCACTGGGAGCGGCTACAACGTAGAGGTTTCCAGGATATTCCATGGCAAGGAGTGTAATGGGGTATAGGGCTTGAGGTGTGGCTGTGAAGCGACTTATTCGATGTTTTGCACTTGCTCGCGCATTTGCTCGATCAGCACCTTCATGTCGACTGAAATTTTGGTGAGTTCCAAGGCGGCCGATTTAGAGCCCAAAGTGTTGGCTTCTCGGTGCAGTTCTTGAATGAGAAAGTCCAGGCGCTTGCCAATGTCGCCCCCCTTTTTGATCAATCGGCTTATTTCGTCCAAATGCGACGCCAATCGAGTCAGTTCTTCGGTCACATCGATGCGAATGGCAAAAGCGGTGGCTTCTGTGAGGGCGCGATCTTTGGCCACATCGGACGACACAGCGCCCTCGGTCAAGGCCATGGCTTCGTTCCAGCGGTCAATGAAGCGCTGGCGCTGCTGTTCGACCAAGAGGGGCAGGAGGGGCGCCGCTTGTTCCGCCAATGTGCGCAACGTGCCAATTCGGTCTTGCAACATTTCAGCCAGTCGTGCGCCTTCCCTAGCTCGTGCGTCTTTAAGGGCCTTAACCGCTTGAGTGGCCAAGGGCATGAGGTCAGCCTCGTTCAGGCCTGTTCCTGATTTTTCGTGAGAGGCCAGTTTGATGACATCGGAAACACTTAAGTCGCGAGCCCCTGGCAGCCAACTTTGAACTTTGTTTTGGAGACTCAGAAGTTTTTGAAGCGTGCCAATGGACGGATCGGTAAGTTCGCTATCTTGGTTGCTGTGGTAAACGGCACGGACCTCGACTTTGCCGCGCTTGATGTGTTGAACGATGTGTTCACGAAGCGCGGGCTCGGTGTGACGCAGTTCGTCGGGCAGCCGAAAGCTCAAATCTAAAAAGCGGCTGTTCACCGATCTAATTTCCAAACCAAAACGGACCGTGGGCGAGGCTGAGGATTCAGCACTGCCCTGTGCCGCCGACGTGCTGGATTGCACGCTGGCATACCCGGTCATACTGTAAACTGGCATGGATTCTTTCTAGGGTGACGCAGTGCAGCACTGCTGATCTATTGGGGGCTTGGCCGCTTTGCCTCTTGCCTATCGCCCATTATCTCAAACTTAATTGACGCCACATCATGACCAGCATTTCTACATCCTCGACACGCGCACATGACAGAAATCAAGACCAACTGCGCGCTGTTCGCATCACTCGTGGCTATACAGTTCATGCAGAGGGTTCAGTGCTCATTGAGTTTGGTGATACCCGAGTGCTTTGCACAGCCTCGGTGGAAGAGAAAGTGCCAGGACACAAAAAGGGCAGCGGCGAAGGCTGGGTTACCGCGGAATACGGCATGCTGCCACGCGCAACACACACGCGCGGCGACCGCGAAGCCGCGCGCGGCAAGCAAAGCGGCCGAACTCAAGAAATTCAACGCTTAATTGGCCGCTCTATGCGCGCAGTGTTCGATTTGAAAAAATTGGGAGAGCGCACCATTCACTTAGATTGCGATGTGCTTCAAGCCGATGGCGGTACACGCACAGCCAGCATCACGGGGGCCTTTGTGGCAGCCCAAGATGCGGTGGATTGGCTTATGCATCAAGGCAAATTGAAAGAGTCACCCATTTTGGATTCGGTTGCAGCCATTTCTGTCGGCCTGAAAAATGGTACGGCTTTGCTCGATTTGGACTACACCGAAGACTCTTCGTGCGACACCGACATGAACGTGGTCATGACGGGCGCGGGCAATTTTGTGGAAGTGCAGGGTACGGCAGAGGGCGTGGCATTCACACGCAAAGAAATGGACAGCCTCTTGGTATTGGCCGAAAAAGGCATTGCCGAGTTGGTTCTGTTGCAAAAACAATCTCGTCAAACTAACGCGCACGCCGGAGCTTGATTTCATGAAGATGGTTTTGGCGTCCAACAATGCGGGTAAATTGGCCGAATTGCAAACTATGTTTGGCGCACTCCATGTGCAACTAATTAGGCAGTCTGAGTTGAATATTTCTGAAGCTGCAGAGCCCTACAAAACATTTGTTGAAAACGCATTGGCCAAAGCACGTCATGCAGCTGATCAAAGCGGTTTGCCAGCTGTGGCTGACGATGCTGGCTTGTGCATTGATGCCTTTGGCGGCTTGCCTGGCGTAGATACAGCCTACTATTGCACGCAGTTTGGATATGAAAAATCAGATACCAACAATGTGAAAGCGGTGCTTGAACAAATGGCGGCTGTTGGAAACCGTCGCGCCGCCATGGTGAGTACTTTGGTGGCTGTTAGAAGTGCCTACGACCCAGAGCCATTGATTGCAGTGGGTCGTGTGGTGGTTGACATCACAAGAGAGCCTTTAGGTGCCAACGGTTTTGGATTTGACCCGGTGTTGTTCTTGCCTGAGTTTGGAAAAACCTTTGCGCAGTTGCCTGTTGAAGTGAAGAACGCCAACAGCCACAGAGGTCGATCGTCTTTGGCCATGGTGGCTTTGATGCGTGAGCGCTGGGGACTTTGAATGAAGCAAGCCTTTGATGTGGTGCATGCCATGCGCCCAGGCTTGCTGCAGTTGCAGTCCTTGCCGCCGCTTTCTTTGTACGTGCATTTGCCGTGGTGCATTCAAAAATGTCCCTACTGCGATTTCAATTCGCACGAGTGGCGAGACAAATCACAAGCCATGCCAGAAGAACGCTACATCGATGCCTTGCTAGCTGATTTAGAAACCAGTTTGCCCTTGGTTTGGGGTCGACCTGTTCACAGTATTTTCATTGGTGGCGGCACACCCAGCTTGTTCACGCCTCACAGTATTGATCGCTTGATCAGCGGCATCAGAGCCCGATTGCCTTTGGAGGCAGAGGCTGAAATTACATTAGAAGCCAACCCGGGTACCTTTGAGAGAGATCGCTTCAAAGCCTTTCGTGCAGCGGGTGTAACGCGTTTGTCGATTGGCGTTCAGAGTTTCAATGACGTGCATTTAAAGGTGCTTGGGCGTGTGCACAATCGCGATCAAGCCATCGCTGCAGTTGAAGAAGCGCAGTCTGCATTTGAGACCTTCAACTTAGATTTGATGTATGCCTTACCGGGTCAAACAATGAGCGATCTGAAGCAAGACATTCAAACCGCATTGAGTTTCAAACCGCCGCATATTTCCATTTACCACCTCACCATCGAGCCCAACACGCTGTTTGCCAAACACCCACCCGCGTTACCCGAAGACGACGACGCCTACGCCATGATGGACGTGATCACCGACATGACGGGCGTAGCAGGTTTACAAAGGTATGAGGTTTCTGCCTATGCCAAGGCCGGCCACAAATGTTGGCACAACCTGAACTATTGGCAGTTTGGCGATTATTTGGGCATAGGTGCTGGCGCGCACAGCAAGCTGAGCTTCGCGCATCGCATTTGCCGACAGGTCCGATTTCGAGAGCCTCAGCTTTACATGGCCCAAGCGCTGAAGGGAGAACCTGCAACCCAGCATGAAGAAGTGTCTCGCGAAGACTTGCCCTTCGAGTTCATGCTCAATGCTTTGCGTTTGAAAGAGGGCTTTAGCTTGGCCGATTACATGGCGCGAACCGGATTGGCCATGACGTCAATTCAAAAGGGTTTGGCTCAGGCACAAGCCAAAGGCTTGATCGACAGAGATTTGGCCAAAGTTTGGCCAACTGAAAGAGGTTTTGATTTTTTAAGCGATCTGCAAGAATTATTTTTAGCAGAACGTTGAACTTGCCCCAACAAAGTGGCCGCTGTATGGTCAGGCCGGTGCGGCAATGGCCTTGTTCATTTTCTTGCCGAAGACGCCAAACATGGCGATTGTTTTGTCGGTAGGAATGAGGTACTTGGCACGCTTGTCTTCAGCTTGGTTGAATGTCTTCAGCAAATCTTTTTGGCGCAAACGCGTGATGCGCTTGTGCAAAGTGGCGGGCGAGCCTAGGTGAGCCAATGCGATGGCTTCGCGCACCGTCATAACCTTGTTTTCAAACCAACGCAAAGCAATTTCTTCTAGCAATGCTTTTTCATTGGCATCTAATTGGGGTGCATCAGACAATTGTTGAACTGACCTGGCCAATTGCAGGAACCTCATGTATGCATCTGCACTGACTGTTTTGCATTCTGAATTCATCTTTGAATTCTAATTGCAGAATTGGAAAAAATGTTCTTTTTTTTGTAAAACTTCAGTGATTTACTCAGGCATTGTGCAGCAGCTCCCAAATGCGGAAGGGTGTCATCGGCATCTGTATCTTGTGTGCTTTTTCGGCTCTGCCATTTCTGGCCATTGCGTCGGCTACAGCATTGACCACACATGGGGTGGCACCAATGGTACCGAGTTCACCGACGCCCTTGACGCCCAAGACGTTGTTGGTGCTGGGAACGGTTTGGTTGGTAAATGTATGGAACATTTCCGGCATGATGTCGGCACGGGGTGCTGCATAGTCCATCAAACTGCCCGTGAGCAGCTGGCCGCTTTCAGCGTCGTAAACCAAACCCTCCAACAGGGCTTGCCCCATGCCTTGCACGGCGCCGCCGTCAAGTTGCCCCTCCACAATCATGGGGTTCACGATGCGACCCGCATCGTTCATGGAGGTGTAAGAAACCACTTTGGTTTCGCCCGTGGCAGGATTGAGCTCAATTTCGCAAATATGACAGCCATTGGGCCAAGTGGGGCCGCTGGCCGTGGTGCTCGATTGCATTTCAATGCGTGCTTCAGGCTGTTTCTTGGCCAAATCTGCAAGTGAAATTTGAAGATCGGTTCCTTTGACGCTGAAAGTGCCGCCCTGATAGGCCAAATCTGCGGGTGAGGCCTCTAAAGCTAGGCCAGCCAAATCGCGGGCTTTGTCCAAAGCTTTTTCTGCTCCCACTCGCATGGCAGACCCACCCGTGAAGAGTGACCTTGAGCCAGCACTGCCAAAGCCGTTGGCGCGGTCGGTATCGCCCAAAATGACGCGCACTTGAGAAATGTCCACACCAAAAACATCCACCACCAACTGCGCAAGTGAGGTGGCAATGCCCTGGCCCATGGCATTGACTGCGGAGGCCACCTCAATCATGCCATCGGCCAAAATTTGGACCTGCACGTTTTCTTCAAGCGCGTTGCCGCCTGTCCATTCCAAAAAGGTAGCAATGCCTAAACCGCGCCACAAGCCATTGGCTTTGGAGGCGGCTTCGCGTTTGGCAAAACCCTGCCAGTCGGCTTTTTGCAACGCTTCATTCATGATCATCTCAAACGCGCCGGTGTCGTAGATTTGGCCCATTGGATTCTTGTAGGGCATTTGTTCCGGCTTGATGAAGTTCTTGCGGCGAAGCTCGACGCGATCAATGCCGCTTACCCGCGCAGCCTCGTCCATCAAACGTTCCATGTTGTAAATGGCTTCGGGTCGGCCTGCCCCGCGGTAAGCGCCGGTGCTAGCGGTGTTGGTCATTACGCCAGTGAAGTGGTAATCAATGGTTTGAATGTCATACACGCTGCTTTGCACCCAAGGGCCAATGAGCATTTGGATGGCCAGGCCAGTCATGGTGGGATAGGCGCCGACATTGGCCAAAGTTTCAATTCGCAAGCCTAGAATTTTGCCGTCTTGGGCCAAGGCCAAAGAAGCTTTGGTTTGAATGTCTCGGCCATGTGAACTGCTTAAAAATTCTTCGCTGCGGTCGGCAATCCATTTGACAGGCCGAGCTAATGTGTGGGCACAAAAAGCAGTAACCACGTCTTCTGCATAGGCGCCGGTTTTCATGCCAAAACCACCCCCCACATCGCCCACGATGACACGGACATTTTCTTTGTCGATGCCAATCAAATCAGAAACAGTGTTGCGAACACCAGTCGGCATTTGGCTGCTCATGCGAATCGTGAGTCGACCGTTTTCGGGGTATGCCAAGACGCTTCGGGGTTCTATTGCCAGAGCGGCCACCCGCTGGTTCACAATGTCCAAATGGACCACATGTGCAGCTTGTTCAAAGGCTGCCTGTGTGGCCGTTGTATCGCCATATCGAGTTTCTGCCACGCGGTTGTCGGGCGCGTCTGTGAACAAAGGTGCTTGGGGTGCCAGTGCATCAACCAAGCTGCTTGCACTGTTCAAGGGATCAAATTCAATTTGAATGGCCTCAGCAGCGTTGCGCGCGTTTTCTTCAGTGTCGGCCACGACCGCCACAATCGGTTCACCCACAAATCTAACGGTGTCTGTGGCCAGGGGATATCGTGTTGTTGAAGACAGGGGGCTGCCATCGGCCCGTTTAAAGTTCATGGGTCGCGCCATGGGTTTGACACCTGCAGCCAGCAGGTCTTGCCCTGTCACAAGGGCATAGACGCCCGGCATGGCTTTGGCATCGCTGGTGTCAAGGCGGGTAATTTTGGCATGGGGATAGGGGGAACGCAGGAAAACCAGATAAGACTGGTTTGGCAAACTGACGTCGTTCGTGAACTGACCAGCACCCAGAAGAAGTTGATGGTCTTCGAGACGTTTGACCGATTTGCCGCTACCGAAGCGGCTGGATTCAGGGGATGAATCAAAAGTTGAGGTGGCGGATGCTTGGTTCACAGACGGGTACTCCTTGACGCGCAGTGTAGCTTTGAAGTGTATTTTTTGCTGAAAGACGCGAAAATGGCACACACCGAGTTGCCCCATGGGTGACAGTTAGGTAGGATGGTGTCAAATTGACGAAGTGAGGTTTGCTATGGACAATTTTTTGCTTTTGGTAATTGGTGTCCTTTTTATTCTTTTGGCTGGCTTTCTGATTTTTTATTTTCAGACCCAGCAAAGCTTTCAAGAAATTACTGATAAGTTAGAGGAAATCCAGCATCCTCATGCCTCTATGCTTTCTGCCGAGACGCTCAAACGCGAACTGGCAATGCACCACGACAAACTGGTGTTACTTGAGGCTGATATCTCTAAAAATAAGCGAGAGTTCTTAACCGAGGAAGAACTGAAGATGTTTGATGTCGCGCGGCATCAAATTAAGGCCAGCATTGCTGGCCTCAAATCCAATGGTGAGTGGATTGGTATGCCTTTTGAGTATGAGTGGACTGAAATGTTAGACAGATTACCCAATGTGTTGAGCCTGTATAGAAAGTCTGAGGCCGATAAACGGACCCAAGAACTAGAACTAGGCCAAGGCGCAGCACCTATTAACTAGGCCTTGCGTCAGCAAGTCAAATTTGCCCTTTTTTTGCTCATTATTTTTGACTTGAACCAATTCTGGATGGGCATCTTCTGCGATGATTCAGGCACATGTTCAGCGTTTCCAATCTTTCTTGCTCCCGCGGTGAAAAGCGTCTTTTTTCAGGCGTCTCCTTTTCATTACAAGACGGCGAGTATTTGCATTTAGAGGGAGACAATGGTGTTGGAAAAACCAGCCTATTGAGGCTAGCTTGCGGCTTAAGCCCCTTGGAACAAGGCGAGATTTGCTGGCAAGGCAAGCCAGTTGCAGAAAACAGAGATGAATTTCGGTCCAATTTGGCCTATTTAGGACACCAATTGGCCCTCAAAGAAGACCTTACCGCCCTAGAAAATCTGCAGTCCCATGCAGCCGTTGCCGGGCGACAGTTGTCTTTGTCCCAAGCCAAGGCCGCGCTGGCTCAGTTGGGCCTCAGGGGTCGGGAAAATTTGCCTGTTCGTGTTTTGTCGCAGGGCCAAAAACGCCGAACAGCCTTGGCGCGCCTGGTGGTCAGCACCGCCAAGTTGTGGATTTTGGACGAGCCTTTTGTGGCATTGGACCCCGCAGCGCAACTTGCGCTGTCTGCGGTCATCAATGCGCACCTTAGCAGTCAAGGCATGGTGCTTTTAACCAGCCACCAAGCGGTTCCACTTGCGGGCCAAGGCCGCTCTTACAGGTTAACCGCATGAGCGCATTTGTTGCCATCGTGAAACGCGACCTGACCCTCGCCTTAAGGCGCAAAAATGAGGTCATCACCTCAGTTTTTTTCTTTGTGGTGGTGGCAGCCCTTTTTCCCCTCGGCATTGGCCCAGAAATGAACACGCTGCGTTTGGTTGCACCGGGAATTTTGTGGGTGGGGGCATTGTTGGCCAGTATGCTGTCCTTAGGGCGCATGTTTGCTTCCGACTATGCCGACGGCACTTTGGAGCAAATGGCCTTATCGCCCAACAGTTTATCTTTGCTGGTAGCCGCCAAAATTTTGGCGCACTGGTTACTCTCTGGGTTGCCATTGGTCTTATTGGCACCTATTTTGGGCTTGCAATTTGACCTCTCTTCTAACGCACTTTGGGTTTTAACTTTGAGTTTGCTTTTGGGTACGCCGGTGCTTTCCTTGATTGGCGCTGTCGGCGCTGCGCTCACTTTGGGGGTTCGCGGCGGCGATGTGCTTTTGTCTTTGTTGGTTTTGCCTTTGTATGTGCCTGCGCTTGTGTTTGGCGCTGGTGCAGTTCAAGCTGAAATCAGTGGTTTGGGTGCTTCTGCCCACTTATCGGTGTTGGCCGCTCTTGTTTTGGTGGCGGCCGTGTTCAGCCCTTGGGCCAGTGCGGCATCGCTTCGCATTGCACTTGAATCCTAAGCAGTCGTTCAAACAATGATTCAAAAACTATTTTTCTACGCCTCTCCCCAAAACTTTGATCCTTTGGCTGGAAAGCTTTGGCCAATGTTTGCTTTCTTGGCAACTGCACTTAGTGCATGGGGCTTGTGGTTGGGTATGTTTGTG
>CAXNGF010000041.1:0-11018 GCA_964201905.1 Limnohabitans sp.
CAATTGGTTTGTGCGCCGGTATGCGGGCATGACAAAGGGCATGGGATGGACCAAGTGAGGCGCATTCGAGAGCAAGTGTTGGCGCTCACGCAAGGCTTCCCAGACCAAGGGCAAATGGCCTTGAGCCAAATAACGAACTCCCCCATGGACCAATTTGGTAGAGCGAGATGATGTGCCTTTGGCAAAGTCATGGGCTTCCAAGAGCACCACCTTCAAACCGCGCACCGCCGCATCAACGGCTACGCCCAAACCTGTAGCACCCCCCCCAATGATGGCCAAGTCAAACTCTTGGGTATTGTCCAATTGCGCAAGCAACTGCGCCCTGTCCGTCAGCAAAGGGTTCATGCCATCTTCAGTCTTTGGCCCAAGAACGCGAACGGTCTACCGCCTCGCGCCAACGGGCATGGCCTGTGTGTTTTGCTTGTATGGCGCGCGCAGTGGTTTGCGGCACAAACTTTCGATCCGTCGACCATTGGGCAGTGATCTCATCAGCGCCCGCCCAAAAGCCAGTGGCAAGCCCCGCCAAATAAGCGGCGCCCAAAGCCGTGGTTTCTGTGACGCTGGCGCGCACCACCGGTACGCCTAAGGCATCAGCCTGCATTTGCATGAGCAAATTGTTTTGGCTGGCACCGCCATCCACACGCAGCTCGGTCAGTGCCAAGCCACTGTCTTTGGACATGGCCTCAAACACATCTGCCACCTGCCAAGCAATGGCCTCTAGTGCCGCACGTGCAATGTGCGCTTTGGTGGTGCCACGCGTCATGCCCACCAAAGTACCGCGTGCTTGGCCGTCCCAGTCGGGCGCACCCAAACCAGCAAACGCGGGTACCAAATAAACATCGCCCGTATGAGGCACGCTGGCAGCCAGAGCTTCCACGTCGCTGGCTTTTTGAATGATTTGCAAACCATCACGCAGCCATTGCACCGTGGCCCCGGCCATGAAGACAGAACCTTCCAGCGCGTATGCGGTTGAATGCCACAGCTTTGAAACAAGCTCTGGCCCTTGCCACGCCACCGTGGTGAGCAATTGGTTGCGGCTTTGAACCGGGACATGGCCGGTGTTCATGAGCATAAAACAGCCAGTGCCATAGGTGTTCTTGGCCATGCCTGGTGAGAAACAAGCCTGCCCAAACGTGGCCGCTTGTTGATCACCCGCCAACCCCGCAATGGGCACCGACACACCCAACAGATGCGCATCTGATTCGGCCAACACACCGCTGCTAGGTACCACCTGAGGCAGCAAAGAAGAGGGTATGTTGAATTGCTTGAGCAAGCTGGCATCCCAGGCTTGTGTGTGCAAGTTGAACAACATGGTTCGCGAAGCGTTGCTGGGGTCTGTGACATGAACTCGGCCCCCAGTGAGTTGCCAAATGAGCCACGTGTCGATGGTGCCAAATGCCAAATGGCCCTGCTCCGCCAGACGCCGAGCGCCTTTCACATGATCAAGGAGCCAAGCAATTTTGGTGGCGGAAAAATAGGCGTCTAAAACCAAGCCTGTTTTCTTTTGAATGCCTGCGGCCAAACCTTGGCTATTGAGGTTGTTACAAAGCCCAGCGGTTCGGCGATCTTGCCAAACAATGGCGGGTGCAATGGGCTGACCTGTTCTTCGGTCCCAAACCACGCTTGTTTCACGTTGGTTGGTGATGCCAATGCTCTGTATTTGAGAGGCAGAAACACGCGCTTTTTGCAGAACGTCTTGCATGACTTTTTTCTGCGTCTGCCAAATTTCAAGTGCGTCGTGCTCGACCCAGCCTGGCTTGGGAAAGTACTGTGTGAACTCTTGCTGAGCGCTGGCAACAGGCCGGCCATTGTGGTTGAACAGCACCGCCCTAGAGCTGGTGGTGCCCTGATCGAGTGCAAGGATGTACTTCATGTCCACAAGATTAACCGAAAGCTGTGCTCCGAAAAAGAGACAATAAGCCTAATTGGCCGAATCAGACAAAATAATTCAAGCTTTGGACAGACCTCTTCAGTGGCCCCACTATTTTCCGAGAATGACTCATGACCGCATCGACTTCCATTGATTTCCAAAAAGTGCGATTGGCTTTTATTGGCGGTGGCAACATGGCCAGTGCCATTTTGGGCGGCCTCCTGCGAGAAGGCCTGGCGCCACAACAAGTCCTTGTAATTGAACCTTTTGCAGAAACTACGGCCAAACTCCAACATGCATTCGGTGTCAGCGTGCACGCACAGGCCTCGGAGGTCTTGTTAGATTCAGAGTTGGTGGTTTGGGCTGTGAAACCTCAGGTCTTCAAAGAAGCGGCATCGCCTGTAGCCCATTACACGCAAAAGGCACTTCACTTGTCAGTGGCCGCAGGCATTCGAAGCGACAGCATTGCGCGCTGGCTACAAACCGATCGCGTGGTGCGCAGCATGCCCAATACCCCTGCCTTGGTAGGTCAGGGCATTACGGGTTTATTTTCCCGTGCAGGCGTATCGGTGAACGACAAACAGTTGGTTGAAAAGGTCTTGCAAAGCACTGGCGAATGGCTGTGGGTCAAACAAGAGTCAGACTTGGATGTGGTCACTGCTTTGTCGGGTTCTGGGCCCGCCTATGTGTTTTATTTTTTAGAGGCCATGACCGAGGCTGGGGTGCAAATGGGCTTGAGCCAACAACAGGCTTACCACTTGGCCAAGGCCACCTTTGGCGGCGCCACACATTTGGCGCGTCAATCGACTGATTCGCCTGAATTGTTGCGCCAGCGCGTAACTTCAAAGGGCGGCACCACCTATGCGGCACTCACTTCCATGGCAGAGGACCATGTGAAAGAAGCATTTGTGAAAGCCATGCTGGCAGCCCAAAAACGCGCAAGCGAATTGGGCGATGAGTTTGGCAAAGACTGATCAGTAGTAGCTCAGAGGTAGCTCAGTGCCACGCCCACAAAGGCGGCAAAACCCACCCAATGGTTCAAGCGAAATGCCTTGAAACATCCGTCACGCGTTCGGTCTTTAATCAGCAAAAAATGCCACGCCGCTTGAAGTGAAGCAGCGGCTAAGCCTGCCAACAAAAAAGGCTTGTCGGCTGCATCGAGCACCACACCCCAAATACCAACAAAGGCGGCATAGAAAAACATGACGGCCGCCACATCCCACTGACCCAAAGTGATGGCAGAAGTTTTCATGCCAATTTTCAAATCGTCGTCGCGGTCAACCATGGCGTACTCAGTGTCGTAGGCCAAGACCCAAAATAAATTGCCCAGCAACAAAACCCAAGCCAGCCCAGGCACTTCGCCTGTGACTGCAGCAAACGCCATTGGAATGCCGAAACTAAATGCCACACCCAACACAGCCTGCGGCATGGCCACAACACGTTTGGCATAGGGGTAGAGAAAGGCCACGGCGAGGGCCAAGCAAGACCAAGCCAATGTTTCTCTTCGAAGGGTGAGCACCAAACAGAATGCAAGCCATGCCAATACGGCGCCAACAGCCAAGGCTTCTTTGACGCTGATTCGGCCACTTGTGACTGGCCGATCTGCAGTCCGTTTGACATGCTTGTCAAACTCTCGATCGGCCACGTCGTTCAAACAACAACCCGCACTGCGCATGAGGATGGTGCCCAGTGTGAAAACAATCAGCAAATGCCATCCTGGAAATCCACCCGACGCCACCCACAAAGCAGACAGCGTTGGCCACAGCAGCAAGAGCCAACCGGCAGGTCGATTCCAACGACTGAGGTCTAAATACAAACTTATTTTTTCACGCATGCGATCACAAGCTTCCTCAATTTAAGCAACGCTGATGGCCATCATGACAAACGCGTTACACCGGGCAACTCACACGCATAAATGGCGTTGCGAAGTGCGGCAATGGCCTCATAGCGCGTGAAGCTTTTACGCCAAACCAAAACCACGCGGCGAGTAGGAGGTAGGCCTCCGGCTTCATCGACGATAGGCAAGTAAGCAATATCGGGATCTTCGTGTTTTTTTCGCTTGGGTTCTTTGGCAATTGCCTCAGCAGGCACCGACAAGCGCGGCACCAAAGTGACGCCCATGCCGGCCGCCACCATGTGCTTGATGGTTTCCAACGAAGAGCCTTCAAAGCTTTTTCGAATGCCTTCTGCGTTGCTAGAAAACCTTGCAAACTCTGGGCACACTTCTAGCACATGGTCTCTAAAACAATGGCCATTGCCAAGCAGCAACATGGTTTCGTTTTTGAGTTGCTCAGCGGTGATTGATTTTTTATTAGCCAACACATGCTTCACGGGAAGTGCCGCCATGAAGGGCTCGTCGTACAAAGCGGCGGTGGCCAAGCCCGTATCGGGAAAAGGCTCGGCCAAGATGGCGCAATCAATTTCACCTGCCCGCAACATCTCCATGAGTTTGACGGTGAAGTTCTCTTGCAACATCATTGGCATTTGCGGTGCCTTCTTCATGATTTGTCGCATCAAGTCGGGTAACAAGTAAGGGCCGATGGTGTAGATCACGCCTAAACGCAAAGTCCCTGCCAAGGGGTCTTTGCCGCGCTTGGCAATTTCTTTGATTTCGGCTGCTTGCTCCAACACGAGCTGCGCATGCCGAATGATTTCCTCACCCAACGGCGTAGCACTCACCTCATTGGCGCTGCGCTCGAACAACTTCACATCGAGCTCTTCCTCGAGTTTTTTAATGGCCACCGACAGGGTTGGCTGCGACACGTGGCACGCCTCCGCGGCTTTGCCAAAGTGCCTCTCGCGGGCCACCGCCACAATGTATTTAAGCTCAGTCAGGGTCATGCCAATTTCTCAAGCTTTCAAATATTCCGATTTTCCGCCCAACCAGCGAGCAATGTGTCGCTCGGCCATGTCGGGGTATTTTTCCAGCAATTTCGGTGCTGTTTGCCTAGCCCAATCAAGCAAATGCTCGTCTGTGGTCAAGTCGGCAAATCGCAACAGGGCTGCACCCGATTGTCGCGCACCTAGAAACTCACCTGGGCCTCTGATTTCCAAATCGCGTCTGGCAATTTCAAAGCCGTCGTTGGTATCAACCATGGCGCGCAAACGCTCGCGCGCTGTTTCGCTCAATCGTCCGCCATCGGGGGTGCCATAAAGCAAGACGCAAGCAGAAGCCGCTGCGCCTCGCCCCACTCGACCGCGCAATTGGTGCAACTGGCTGAGTCCAAATCGCTCGGCGTGTTCAATCACCATCAAAGAAGCATTAGGCACATCGACGCCCACTTCAATGACTGTGGTACTGACCAATACGCCCATAGTGCCTTGTGTAAACTGGGCCATGACCTCGCGCTTTTCAAGCACCGACATGCGGGAATGCAACAAGCCCACCATCACGCCCGGCAACACAGCCCACAACTCTGCGTGGGTGGCGGTGGCGTTGGTTAAATCCAAAGCTTCACTTTCTTCAATGAGAGGGCACACCCAATAAACTTGACGACCTTCGGCCAATTGCGCGCCAATGCGGCCAATGACTTGGTCACGCCGGCTGTCTGAAATCACTTTGGTCACCACCGGTGTACGGCCTGGCGGCAATTCGTCAATGACTGAAACTTCTAAATCTGCGTAATAGCTCATGGCCAAGGTGCGCGGAATGGGTGTGGCCGTCATCATGAGCAAGTGCGGCTCCATGCCGGCATCTTGCATCTTGTCTCTGAGGGCCAGCCGCTGCGCTACACCAAACCGGTGCTGCTCATCGATGATGGCCAAGGCCAAGTTTTTAAACTTCACCAGCTCTTGAATCACAGCATGCGTGCCCACCACCAACGCCGCTTCGCCCGACTCAATCAGCGCCAGCATTTCGGTGCGTTCTTTTTTCTTTTGACTGCCCGTGAGCCAAGCTACGCGAACGCCTAATGGGGCCAGCCAACCCACCAATTTGGCAAAGTGTTGTTGCGCCAAAATTTCGGTGGGCGCCATCAATGCGCACTGCCAACCCTCATCAATGGCCAGCATGGCTGCCAAAGCTGCCACCACGGTTTTGCCAGCGCCCACATCGCCCTGAAGCAACCGGTGCATAGGCACAGGCCGAGCCAAATCTTTTGCAATTTCAAGGCCCACCCTTTGCTGTGCTGCCGTCAGCTGAAATGGCAATATTTCTTTCAATTTGTCATGCCAGCCGCCAGTCCTAGGCTTTAGCGCGGGGGCCTTCAAAGTGTCGCGCTCCAACTTAGCCATGCGCTGTGAAAGTTGCTGCGCCAGCAACTCCTCGGCTTTAAGTCTTTGCCAAGCGGGGTGCGTGCGGTCTTCCAAAGCTGCGATCGACACATCGGGAGTGGGGTGGTGCAAATAGGTCAAGGCTTGGCGCAAACTTGGGCTCGATTTCCCTTTGGGTGCTGAAGGCCAAGCCATCGAAGTGGGCAAGGATTCGCTTAAGTCGGCGCGCGACAAAGCACCGGCAATGGCGCGGCGCAAATAGGTTTGCGGCAAACCTGCGGAGGTGGGGTAGACCGGTGTGAGCACCGACGGCAAATCGCCCGAGGCCGCCTTGAAGGAGGGGTGCATCATGGTGAGGCCCAGAAAACCCCCTCTGACTTCTCCCCTGGCCCGAATCACTTGCCCCACGGCCAAGGCCTTTTGCTGGGCGGGGTAGAAGCTGAAAAATCGCAAAACGCAGGTGTCAGTGCCGTCATCTACCGTGACCAGCAACTGGCGCCGAGGACGCAACTGGACTTCTGAGGCGACCACCGCGGCTTCAATTTGAATGGCATCGCCCTCTCGGGCATCGCCCAGCTTGACGATGCTTGTTTCGTCCTCGTAACGCAGGGGAATGTGCAAGGCCAAATCAATGTCGCGCGCCAAACCCATTTTGCGCATGGCTTTTTGCGGCGCAGACAGCGCCTTGTGCAGCGAAGATGACGGGGGTGTTACGGGGGCAACCATACCGCCATTGTGCCGTGCTTACCCAATGACTTGTAGCGATCAGGCCTCTGGCTGCTTAAGGATCAGCCCCTCAGGATCAAAGCAGTTTTTCGGACGCTTTCGCCACCACGAAGGCTGAAACCACATCTCGAATGGTTTTCCGCTCGTCTTGGGTTAGCGATAAATACCGGCCGACCATTTCACGATCAGCCAGACCCATTTCGATCATGCCATCGTTCATCTCAAACACGTAAGTCTTGCCGGGGGCCCGGCCAAAACGAAGTTCGTCAGGGCTGACTTGTAACCATTCGGAAAGCACCCGCAGCTTGTCTTGCGTGGGCATGACCTTACCCAACAACCAGTTGCGTGCAGTGTGAGGGGTGATACTGCGACCGCGGTAGCGAAGATTGAAGGCGTTTGCGACCAAGGTGGGTGAAGCACGCACACCTGCACTTTCCAACGCGCCGCGCAAACGTTCAGCGAATTGTTGGGATTCGGATACTTTTGGCATTCCCATACATTACTGCTTAGAAAATGCTTGAAAGTGAATGGTGATAATTACTTTCTTGAATACTGCTTACATATTGCGACTATTTACATAAATTAGATAGTTCTAATTTCTAAATTTTTCCGATAGGTCATGGGACAATCGAATGCTTTTAACTTGGAACGGGTCTTGTTCGGCCCTCAAGCACATGCGCTCATTGAACCCCCATCTTGAAGGTGACAAGGCCAAACGAAGCTTCAGTTTGAGTGACTTTGACTTTCACCTCCCCCCAGAACTCATTGCACAGCACCCCGCCCCTGAACGCAGCAGCTCAAAGCTGCTCGACGGTAGCGGCTCCTTGCCCACCGATCGGGTCTTCAGAGATTTGCCCAAACTCATGCAAGCTGGCGATCTCTTGGTTTTCAATGACACCCAAGTCATCAAGGCGCGAATCTTTGGCGAAAAATCTAGCGGCGGCAAAGTCGAGCTCTTGATCGAGCGGGTTTTGCCCGCACATCGCGTGGTGGCGCACATGAAAGTGAGCAAAAAACCACTCATTGGCGCCACACTTCACATGGGCAGGGATGCCTCGACCGACGCCATGCAAGGCGAGACGGGGTTTGAGGCCACCCTGATCGGCCGTTGGCCCGATGAAAAAGGCGCATTGTTTTGCTTTGAATTCAGCGCTGAGCCGCATGCCCTCATGGCACAGTATGGTCACATGCCATTGCCTCCCTACATAGAGCGGCCCTGCGATGGCAGCGCCACTGAGGCTGAAATTGCAGAAGACGAAGCGCGTTATCAAACGGTCTTTGCATGCAAGCCAGGTGCCGTCGCTGCACCCACAGCAGCGCTGCATTTTGACGAAGCTTTGTTAAGCCAATTGAACAACATGGGTGTTGCCACCGCAAGTGTGACTTTGCATGTGGGTGCCGGCACCTTTCAGCCTGTGAAGACCGAGAACATTGCCGAACACACCATGCATGCCGAGTGGTATGACATCCCTGAATCTACACAGCTTGCTTTGCACGCATGCAAAAAACGTGGGGGCAAGGTATGGGCCGTTGGCACCACTTCGGTCAGAACTTTGGAGTCTTGGGCCAAGTCTGGTCAATCACAAGGCGACACTCAAATCTTCATCACACCAGGCTTTGAATTTCAGTGGGTAGACTGTTTGATTACCAATTTCCATTTACCCAAAAGTACTTTGATGATGCTGGTCAGTGCCTTTGCCGGCTATGAGCATGTGATGGCTTTGTATGCCCACGCCATTGCGCAAAAGTATCGATTTTTCAGCTACGGCGATGCCATGCTCTTGAAACGCTTGACTTGACGCTAAGCCTCGTTGTTTAACCCTCATTGTTTAACCCTCATTGCATAGAATGAAGCATGCTTCAATTTGAACTCCTCAAAACAGATCTCCAAAGCCACGCGCGAAGAGGTCAACTGACTCTGAACCATGGCGTGATTCAAACGCCCATCTTCATGCCTGTGGGTACCTACGGCACAGTGAAAGGCGTGATGCCGCGCAGCCTCGAAGAAATGGGTGCACAAATTATTTTGGGCAACACCTTCCATTTGTGGATGCGCCCCGGCCTTGACATCATGAAAAGTTTTGGCGGTTTGCATGGTTTTGAAAAATGGCAGAAGCCCATCCTCACTGACTCAGGCGGCTTTCAAGTTTGGTCTTTGGGCGCGATGCGCAAAATTACCGAAGAAGGTGTGCATTTTTCTTCGCCGGTCAATGGCGACAAGCTGTTCATGTCGCCCGAAGTGAGCATGCAAATTCAAACCATCTTGAACTCAGACATTGTGATGCAGCTCGATGAGTGCACGCCTTATGAAACCAAAGGCCACCTCACCACTGAGGCAGAAGCACGCAAGTCGATGGAGATGAGTTTGCGTTGGGCCACACGCAGTCAAGATGAATTTGCTCGGCTTGAAAATCCAAATGCTTTGTTTGGCATTGTGCAAGGCGGTATGTTTGAAAACTTGCGTCAAGAATCGCTTGATCATTTGGTTGATCTGAATTTTCCAGGCTATGCCATAGGTGGTGTGAGCGTAGGAGAACCCAAAGAACAAATGTTGCAAATCATGGCGCATACGCCGCACCGTTTGCCTGCACACAAGCCGCGCTATCTGATGGGTGTGGGCACGCCCGAAGATTTGGTCGAAGGCGTGGCGCAGGGCGTTGACATGTTTGACTGCGTCATGCCCACGCGCAACGCACGCAATGGCACAGTGTTCACACGGTTTGGCGATTTGAAACTGCGCAATGCAAGGCACAAGTCTGACCCACAACCTTTAGACACCTCATGCACATGCCATGCTTGTGCGGGCACTTCAGGTGTATCGTGGGACGATGGCAGCAGAGAAGGTTTTAGCCGCGCATACTTGCATCACCTCGATCGCTGTGGTGAGATGTTGGGGCCCATGCTGACCACCATTCACAACTTGCACTACTACTTAAACCTGATGCAAGAAGTGCGCACAGCATTGGAAGCTGAAAGCTTCGCAAGCTTTCAAACTCAGTTCAAACAGGCGCGTGCTCGCGGCGTTTGAACACATTCGCTGTTTAAGTTGCTTCTGCAGGTGTGATGAACACCGTCAGTACACCGGTGTAACCATACAAGTGGTGATGGGCAATTTCGCCGCTGGCGAAAAATCCAACCAAGGGCACATCGCCTAGTGCGTGGCGAATCCATTGAAGCTCTGCACTGGGTCCGCCGAAGTGTGGACCACCGCGGCCAGAACAACTGACATACACCGCACCGGCAATACGCCGCGCAGGATGAGGCGCTGCATCTGCTTCACAGGCCGCCAGGGTATTCGCCATTTCCAAGCTCAAAGTTTCGGGCTCTAACTCTTCCCTTATTTCTGAGCAAATGCGCCGAAGATCAGACTTGGCAGCCTGCAAGCTCATTTGACAAAAAGTCAATTTCTGACCCGCTTGCACATGGTCTGCAATGGCAACGCCTTGGCGGGCGGGATCGAGTCCAACGATGTGTCGCACTCTGACATCTGCACCTAAACTGCCTGTTCTGCCAACCCCTTGCTGACCCGCAGACGTGAGGCCTACCAATGTACTTCGCACCGCTTTCAATGCGGTTTGTGGTTCTGACAAAGACACCTTCAAATCGGCCATCAACACATCCAATGCCGGCAAGCCATCGAGTTTGTAAACCACATGCCCTTCGGCCTCAGTGATCTCACGCTCTTTGCTGATCGGTGCACAGCCTTGCGTCACACGCGACAATATTTGCACTTCCGGAGACCAAGCCACGCCGCTTAAACCTCCGGTTAAAACACCCTGCTTGGGATTGGCAGAATTTTGCCAAGCAAACTGTACGGCCCGATTTCGACTGGCCGTTAATCCGCCAAACAAATAACCCGATAGCGTGCGGTCCGCCATTTCGGCAATCAACTCGGCCAAGTCTGGTGTTTGCGGATCTGCATGAACCAAGGCGCTGTGGGCCTTGAAGGTAGGCGGCAAGGGTTGCGCACCTGAAAACACGCGGTATTGGTCAGCTGGTAAATCGCACAACATCAAGGCGATGCCCGGTTCATCAAAATACTCTGCGTTGTTGGCCGCCACACCCACACCTACTGTGCCCGCCCAATCTTGAACCATGGGCAGCTCTTGCCTTAAATGCGCCAAGATGGATTCTGCTTCGTTGGCGTAATCGTCGGTGATGTACAACAGCCCTAAACGCGGGTGGGTCGCATGACCTGGCAATGTCATTT
>CAXNGF010000042.1:0-10917 GCA_964201905.1 Limnohabitans sp.
CATTCAAAACCTCAGAGCTCATCTGCACCGCAGCTTGCATGAGGCTGGCAATTTCAGACTGCAAATTGACAAGCTCTTGCTTCACGCGCAGTCGAACTTGCTCAATGGCCATGCCTGCATAGTGAGCGTTCAAATAATTAGAAGCTTCTATGAGTTGGCTTTGTGAATAGTCGGCCTCGGTAAAAATCACGCGGTTTTGCACATCGCCCTCTGGCGACACAATGATCAAGAGCACGCGTTTTTCAGACAATCGCAAAAATTCAATGTGCCTGAACACCGATGCGCGCTTGGGCGCCATGACCACACCCACATAGTGCGACAGGCTAGAAAGCATGTTGGCCGCATTGGCAATCACCTTCTGCGGTTGGTCAGGCGCCAGGCGCTGTGTGTGCAATTCACCCGTCTGAACCGTGAGCATGGTGTCGACGAATAGGCGATAACCCCTATTGGTCGGAATCCTGCCAGCCGATGTATGCGGGCTAGCAATCAGGCCCAACTCCTCAAGGTCGGACATGACATTTCGAATGGTGGCAGGGGATAATTCAAGCCCAGAAGCCTTTGAGAGCGTGCGGGAACCCACAGGCTGGCCATCCGCAATGTAGCGTTCAACCAGCGCTTTGAGTAATAACTTGGCACGATCATCTAGCATTCGGTCATTTTAATGATGTAATTTGAGAATGAAATCTAAATTTCGTCATGTCGCGTTATTTGGCAAGTACCACACCATGGTTACGAGCGCCGCTTTGGAAAGCTCACGCCGGGTTTTAGACGATGTTGCCCAATTTGTCAGCCGCATCGGCGCAGAGGTGGTCATGGAAAAAGGCACCTCCGAACATTTGGGCCTCAGCCTCTACCCCACCCTCACCATGGCCGAGATTGGCAAGCAGTGCGATTTGGGCTTGGTGGTGGGCGGTGACGGCACCATGCTAGGCATTGGCAGACAAGTTGCGCCTTTCGGGCTTCCACTCATTGGCATCAATCAAGGTCGTCTAGGCTTTATCACTGACATTCCCATTGAGGAATACGCCCAAACACTCAAGCCCATGCTCTTGGGCCATTTTGAAGAAGAGCAACGCAGCATGTTGCATGCGCAAGTTTGGCGCGACAAGCATTGCGTCTTTGACGCCTTCGCCATGAACGACGTGGTGGTGAACCGCGGTGCCACCTCTGGCATGGTAGAGCTGCGCATTGAAGTTGACGGCCGCTTTGTGGCCACGCAGCGCGCAGACGGCTTGATTGTGGCCACGCCCACTGGCTCTACGGCCTATTCTTTGTCGGCTGGTGGCCCCTTGATGCACCCCAACTTGGGGGGCTGGGTCATTGCGCCTATTGCACCTCACACACTTTCAAACCGCCCCATCGTGCTGCCAGACACCTCCAAAATCAGCATTGAACTCGTATCTGGCCGCGACGCTAGCGCCAACTTTGACATGCAGTCATTGGCCAGCCTCATGATCGGCGATCAAATTACCGTAGAGCAGTCTTCCCACAAAGTGCGCTTTTTGCATCCTCAAGGCTGGAACTACTTTGACACCCTGCGCAAAAAAATGCACTGGAACGAGGGGGGTGTGTAAGCCATGGCTTTGCGACACATCAGCTTGCGCGACTTTGTCATTGTTCGCGAACTCGACTTAAACCTCTCACAAGGTTTTAGCGTGCTCACTGGCGAAACGGGCGCTGGCAAATCCATTCTCATCGATGCCTTGCAAATGGCATTGGGCGAGCGCGCCGATTCGGGCGCCGTTAGAGAAGGCGCCGCTCGCTGCGAAGTGTCGGTCGAGTTTGATTGCCCTTCCCAAGCGCACGCCATACTAGAAGATGCTGGCTTTGAAGTTTCAGACACTTTGCTTTTAAGACGCAGTGTGGACACCCAAGGCAAAAGTCGGGCCTGGGTCAATGGCAGTCAAGCCACCGCCACGCAATTGCGGGCCTTGGGCCAAATGCTGCTAGACATTCACGGCCAACACGCTTGGCAAAGTCTGACACGGCCAGACGCCGTGCGCGGCTTGCTTGACGCTTATGCAGGACTTAACACCGAAGGCCTTAAGTCTGCATGGCACGCCTGGCGCCAAGCACAGCAAGCGGTTAAGACAGCACGCAATGCGCAAGATTCTTTAAGCCGAGAACAAGAACGCTTGGCTTGGCAAATTGGCGAACTCGACAAACTGGCACCAGCCTTGAATGAATGGGACGACTTGAACGCGCAGCACACAAGGCTGTCGCATGCGCAAGCCCTGATTGATGCAGGACAAACTGCCATTGGGTCGCTCGATGGCGACGAATCATCGCGCCTTGGCAGTGCCACAGGCGCCTTAGGGCTGCTGTCTCAAGCCATTGCCCAGTTGCAAGATCAAGCACACGTAGAACCCGAATTTCAAAGCATTGCCGAGATTTTGCAATCCAGTCTTGCGCAAGCTGAAGACGCTGCGCACTCATTGCAAGCCTACTTGCGCAAAACCGATCTCGACCCCGATCGACTGAAAGAGCTTGATCAGCGCATGTCTCAGTGGTTGTCACTTGCGCGCAGATACAAGCGGCCACCACAAGAGCTGGCGGCCTTGTTGGCTGGCTGGAAACAAGAACTCAACGCGCTTGAAGCCGCCAGTGATTTAGAAGGCCTTGAAGCCAAAGAAAAGTCTGCTTCATTGGCCTATCAAGCCGAGGCTAAAAAGTTGTCTCAGCTGCGCAAAAAAGCAGCGCCCAAATTGGCACAAGCAGTTACAAGTGCCATGCAAAACCTGGGCATGCAAGGCGGCCGCTTTGAAGTGACTTTGATCAGCTTAGAACAAGCAGCCCAGCACGGTCTTGAAGACATTCAATTTTTAGTGGCAGGCCACGCGGGCAGCACGCCCAGGCCCGTTGGCAAGGTGGCATCGGGCGGCGAACTGTCACGCATTGCTTTGGCCATTGCTGTGACCACCAGCGAACTGGGCGAAGCCGGCACCCTGATTTTTGACGAAGTCGATTCAGGTGTCGGCGGGGCTGTGGCTGAAACAGTGGGCAGACTCATGAAACAACTGGGTATACACCGCCAAGTATTGGCCGTGACGCATTTGCCGCAAGTGGCCTCTTGCGCAGACCATCACTTGCTGGTGAGCAAGGCCAGTAGCAAAGAGGGTGTGAGTAGCAGCGTAACCCCCATCTCAGGCGAGCAACGCGTGACTGAAATTGCACGCATGCTAGGCGGTGAAAAATTATCGGCAACCACGCTGGCACATGCCCGCGAAATGCTGACCAAGTAAATTTTTAAGCCTTAGAATTTATGGAAATCGTTCTTATCACTGGTATGTCTGGCTCAGGAAAATCTGTGGCCTTGCGAGCCCTTGAAGACTCCGGTTTTTACTGCGTTGACAACTTGCCACCAGAGTTGCTCATTCCTTTTGCCGAGCTAGAGAAAAACCAAAAAGAAGAACGCGTGGCCATTGCCATTGATGTTCGCAGTGCAAGTTCATTGCCCATGATGCCCGGTCAATTGCAGACCTTGAAAAGTCTCGGCTTCAAAATTACACCTATTTTCTTAGATGCATCTTCAGACACACTGCTTCGCCGATATTCAGAAAGCAGACGCCGCCATCCTTTGTCAGGTCGCAACGCCACTGAGGGCGAGTTGGCCCTGACGGAGTCGATTGAATACGAGCGTGAACTTCTCTCTCGTTTGCGTGAAAAATCTCACATTATTGACACCAGCTTTTTGCGTGCCCCTCAGTTGCAAAGCTATGTCAAATCTTTGGTCGACTCAACGGGTGCGAAACTCACCTTGGTGTTTGAATCGTTTGGGTTTAAACGTGGCATACCCATTGATGCAGACTACGTATTTGATGTGCGCATGTTGCCCAACCCGCACTACGAAAATGCGCTTCGCTCTTTAACGGGCAAAGATGAACCAGTTCAAAAATTTTTGGACATCTATCCAGATGTGAAGCTCATGCAGTCGCACATTACAAGCTTTATAGAACACTGGCTACCCGCCCTTGAAAAAGACCACCGCAACTACATCACGGTGGCCATTGGCTGCACCGGAGGCCAGCATCGATCAGTCTATTTGGTTGAACAACTCAGCCAGCACTTCAGCACTGACTGGCTCACTCTCAAACGTCACAGAGAGTTAGAAAGCAAGTGACGTACAGGCGTTGGCAGTCCCAACACCTTCCAATTCTTTTCCGACCACCATGCCCCAGATTGAGGCGTTTGTGGCGCCTGTTTGAGTTTGACTTTCACCACATGACAATGCAAATCTTTGTGGGTTAGGACATGCTTGAAAGCAGGCAACACAGAAACTTCGAGATTGCTAGGGTGTTTGGCATTTGACTCAAATACCGTGCGCAAGGATGTTTCAGACTCAAAAACGGGCAAGCTGTAGAGGCTGGCCCATATTCCCTTAGACGGCCTTTTTTCTAGCCACACTTCGCCCTTTGCGTTGTGCGCCAGCAATAGCCATAGCGCTTCGCTGCTGCGCTTAATTTTGCGCGTTTTGACGGGGAATTTCTCAGGCTCACCCTGGGCCAACGCTTGACATTCTTTTTTCACGGGGCAAACCTGGCAATTGGGTTTGCGCGGCAAACAAATGGTGGCACCCAAATCCATCAGTGCTTGCGAATAAGTCGGCATGGCCGTTTTTAACCGGCGCGTAGGCAAAGCATTTTCAGCCAGCTGCCACAATACTTTTTCGTTTTGGCTGACAGACAGGTCTGCGGCATAAGCCCACACGCGGGTGAGTACCCGTTTGACATTGCCGTCCATGATGGCAACACGCTCAGAAAAGCAAAAAGATGCCACAGCAGCCGCTGTCGATCGACCGATTCCGGGCAAGGTAATTAACTCTGCCGCCGTAGCGGGAAACGTGCCAGCAAATCGAGACACGACATCCTTAGCGCACTGGTGCAAATTGCGAGCGCGGCTGTAATAACCCAAGCCACTCCACAAACCCATTACCTTGTCTTGGGGCGCTGCAGCCAAGTCGGCCACAGTTGGAAAGTGTTGGAGAAACTTGTCGTAGTAATCAAGTACGGTACTCACCTGAGTTTGTTGCAGCATGATCTCAGACAACCACACACGGTAAGGGTCTTGGGAGTTTTGCCAAGGCAAGTGATGCCGGCCATGAATCTTTTGCCAAGCCACCAAAGTCTCAGCCAGTGTGGGTCCTTCTTTCAATGCTTTTGACATACGGGACAGAAAAATGTTGAGCGCTGGCCTTGCACAATTTGTTTGATGGGTGTGCTGCATGTTCTGCAGGGCAAGCCTGCTCTGCCATACACCGAGGCCTCGAGTTGAAAGTACCCTGTTTTGCCTTGTGCATTGACAAAATCTTTCAGACTGCTGCCGCCTTGTTCAACGGCTCTGGCCAGCACTTGCCTGATGGCGGCATGCAATTTGGCCACCCGGGGCGCACTTAATTTATGGGCTTTGACTGTAGGTCGAATACCCGACATGAACAGGGCTTCAGATGCATAAATATTGCCAACACCCACCACCACATCGCCTGCCAACAAGACTTGTTTGATGGGGGCTGCGCGTTTTTTCAAGCCTTGCTGAAAGAGCTTGAGTTCAAAGCCATCTGTGAGAGGTTCCATGCCCAACTTGCCCAGTAGCTTGGCGGCTGGTTCATGCTGTTCGGAGTTTGACCAAACAGCCGCGCCAAAGCGGCGTGGATCGTGCAAACGCAGAACCCCTTTTGTGGTGACCAAATCCATGTGGTCGTGCTTACCTGCTAAAGCTTGCGATGCTGCAAAATTTAGGCTCCCTGACATGCCCAAATGCAGCATCAAAATACCTCGGTCCATGTCCAACAAAAGGTACTTTCCACGGCGCCTGACGCGCAGCACACTTTGCCCAACCAAAAGCGTGGGTGAAACACCGAGCGGCCACCTCAAGGGCTTGCCCATGTGCATGGCCAAAACTTGAGCTCCGGCAATCCGGCTGGCAAAACTCAGTCTGGTGACTTCAACTTCTGGCAATTCAGGCATGGATTCGCTTTAAATACAAGGTGAAATTGGGGACCTGGGGCAACTCAAACTCAGCCCGTGGATTATGATGGCTTCATGAAATATTGGTTCTCCTCTTTCGCATTGGTCTGGGCTACAACAGGTGTATGTGCCGAGCCGCCCGTGCAAAACTCCAACCTCAATGCGGTTTTGTTCTACCAATTGTTGTTGGGCGAACTTAATGTGCGTGCTGGAGAACCCGGCTCGGGTTTTGCCATCATTTTGGATGCGGCCAGAAAAACAAAAGACGAGGCTTTGTTTCAGCGTGCTACCGAATTGGCCCTTCAATCCAGATCTGGTGAGGCCGCTTTGCAGGCCGCCAAAAATTGGAAGACCAGTCTGCCTGAGTCCCAAGAAGCCAATCGCTACATCTTGCAAATACTGCTGGCACTCAACCGCATCGATGAAGCTGGGCGCGCATTAAAGAGCAGCATCGCCAATTTGCCCATTCAAGAGCAATCGGCAGCCATTGGCTCCATACCCCGCGTGTTTGGTCGTTTGCCAGACAAGAATTTAGCGGCCAAAGTGGTCGAGCAAGCGCTTAGCACGGCCATTCAAAACCCCGAAACCGCTGCAACTGCATGGACCACCATTGGCCGCATGAAACGCGATGCCGGTGAGATTCAGCCAGCTGCCGAGGCTGCTAGGGCCGGTCATGCAGCCAACCAAAAAGCCCCTGGGCCCATCATGTTGGCAATGAGTCTTCTAAATGTGGTGCCCGGCGAAGTGCAATCCATGATTTCTCAATACATGGCTGGTGATGCTTTACCTGACTTGCGACTAGGCTATGCCCGTACTTTGATTGACCTTAACCAAATGCAACCTGCTTTGGCGCAACTCAATCAACTCTCGCAACAGCACCCTAACTTTGCCGCTGGGTGGTTGTTTTTGGGCTTGCTGCAAAGCGATTTGTCACAAGTTTTGCAATCTGAACAGTCTCTCAAACAATACATCAAGCTGATCGACAACGCCAAAGACCCTGATCAATCAGGTGGCCTGTCTGAAGCCTTCCTGGTGTTGTCGCAGTTGGCACAAAAACAAGGACGGTTGGCAGAAGCCGACGAGTGGCTAGCGCGTATTCCTCCAAGCGCCGACCCCCTTAAAGTCGCAAGCCGGCGCGCTGCATTGTTGGCGCAGCAAGGGCGCAAGGCCGAGGGGCTTAAGGTACTTGAACAAGTCAATGCAAACAATCCGCAAGTTGCACGCCAAAAGGCTTTGGCCATTTCGCAGTGGCAAAGGGAAGACAAACAATTTAATGCCGCATTAACCGCCATTGAACAGGCGGTTGCGCAATATCCGTCAGATACCGATTTGCAGTCCGAAATGGCCATGGTCTGTGAAAAATTAGGTCGCTATGACCAAATGGAAAACCTTTTGCGCGTCATCATGAAGGTAAAACCGTCAGACCCTCATGCTTTCAATGCTTTGGGCTATTCACTGGCCGATCGAAAAACAAGGCTTGATGAAGCACGTGAACTGATTCTCAAAGCCTTGCAGTTAGCGCCCCGGGACCCCTTTATTCAAGACAGTCTGGGTTGGCTGGAATACCGTGCTGGCAACTCGGCTGAAGCCATCCGAATTTTGGAAGAGGCGTACAAGTCTCGCCCCGACGCAGAGATTGCCGCTCATCTTGGTGAGGTTTATTGGCAAACTGGTCAAAAAGACAAAGCAGGCTCGGTATGGCGCGAAGGCCTGATGCTCAAGTCTGACAACGATACCCTGCTTGAAACTCTCAAGCAATTCAAGTTCAAACCTTGATGGGCTGAGGGCAAGATGCGCAAGAATATTTGGGCCTGCCTGTGTTTTTCAAGCATCTTTTTTTTAAGTGCCTGTGCCACCCGAACTGCCTCAACACAAACTTTCACCCCACCTGCGGCCAATCCCGAAACTTCGCAAGTGGTGTCTGTTGAGGTCCCCTCGTCTGCACCTGCATTCAAAGCCGGAAGATTCGCTCTTCAAATTGACTCAGAACCGCCTCAGTCTTTCATCACTTCCTTTGACTTAACGGGCGGTTGGCCAGAGGGCGCGCTTAACATCTACAACCCCCTGGGCATGCAAATGGCCAGATTGGAATGGACGGCTCAAAGTGCTCGCCTCTTGCAAGGCCGTCAAGTGCGTGAAGCAGCCAGTCTTGAGCGATTGGTTTTGGAGCTCACCGGCGCAAAACTGCCTACCGCCGCTCTGGTTGATTGGCTAGCGGGCAAGCCTACACCCGCTGAGGGCTGGAACGTCGATGTCAGTGAATGGCACTTGCGCCGGTTGGTGCTGGAAAGGGTTCAGCCCGCACCGCGCACAGTGCTTCGAATTGCTTTTGAATCATGACGTCTTTGCACCAGGTCTTAGCTCCCGCCAAACTCAATCTGTTTTTGCACATCACTGGCCGCAGAGCAGACGGCTACCACCTGCTGCAATCGGTGTTCATGCTGGTTGACTGGTACGACACCCTGCACTTTGACCTTCGCCGCGACGGCCAAATCAGCCGCGAAGATCTCACATTAAAGCTGCCTGAAGATGACCTGATTACGCGCGCTGCCAGGCTGTTACAACAGGCCAGCGGTAGCCCATTGGGCGCGCACATTGCCATTGAAAAGTCCATTCCAGCACAAGCCGGCATGGGGGGCGGGTCTTCAGATGCGGCCACCTGCCTGTTGGCATTGAACAAGCTTTGGAACCTCCATTTCAGCGTCAATCAATTGGCTGAGCTGGGTTTGAAACTTGGGGCCGACGTGCCCTTCTTTCTCAGGGGAGAAAATGCGTGGGTTCAAGGGGTTGGTGAAATCATCTCGCCCATTTCGGTGCCACCCGCTCAGTTTGTCGTGATCAAACCCCCAGAAGGGCTGGAAACCGCCAAAATTTTTGGCTCTGCAGCCTTAAACCGAGATTCAAAGCCTGCTACAATTTCGGTCTTTGCAGCAAACCCGTTCGGCTTCGGCCACAACGACCTGCAACCAGTGGCTCAAAGCCTCTGTCCCCAAATTAGCGAAGCAATCGCCTGGCTTGAATCAGCCAGATTAGAGCCCGCTGTTGTTAAAGGCAGAATGACGGGCTCCGGGAGTGCAGTGTTTGCGCAAGTGCCACGCGGCACGGATTTAAGCCAAATGCCTCAAGTTCCAACAACTTGGACCCATTGGCAAATTCGAATGTGTGGCAATTTGGAAGTTCATCCCCAAAAGGGTTGGGCCTCCAGCGACGATTGATCGGTCGGTAGCTCTAGATTTTCTATAGCTGCCAACCCGTGTAGGGGAGTCGCCAAGTTGGTTAAGGCACCGGATTTTGATTCCGGCATGCGAAGGTTCGAGTCCTTCTTCCCCTGCCAAATATTTCACAAGCCGTCAAACGCAATGTGATTTGATGCGCGGTCATTCGCGCAGTGATTGAAATTTATGCGGTAAGCCGCATCGGCCCTTCATTTGATCGCTCAGAAGTTCATGCTGCAACCCAACGCAAATTCACATTCAGACTTCATGGTCTTCACTGGCAATGCCAACCCTGTTTTGGCGGCCGAAGTTGCCTATGAGTTAGACGTTTCACTTGGCTTGGCAGACGTCGGCCGCTTCTCTGATGGTGAAGTCCGAGTTGAGTTAAAGCAAAACGTGCGTGCACGCGATGTGTTCGTCATTCAGTCCACATGCGCACCCACCAACGAAAACATGATGGAACTGCTGATCATGGTCGACGCTTTAAAGCGTGCCTCGGCAGGTCGAATCAGCGCCATCATTCCTTACTTTGGCTATGCCCGCCAAGACCGCCGCCCGCGCTCCACACGAGTGCCCATCACAGCCAAAGTGATCGCCAACATGTTGCAAGCTGTGGGCGTCAATCACGTCCTCACCATGGACTTGCACGCCGACCAAATTCAAGGCTTCTTTGACATTCCCGTCGACAACATTTACGCCTCACCTGTGCTTTTGGGCGACTTGGTCCAAAAGAACTACGAAGACCTCATTGTGGTGTCCCCCGATGTAGGCGGTGTCGTTCGTGCACGCGCCTTGGCCAAGCAGCTGAACTGCGACTTGGCCATCATTGACAAACGCCGCCCTCAAGCCAATGTCAGCGAAGTGATGCACGTCATTGGCGAAATTGATGGCCGCAATTGCGTCATCATGGACGACATGATTGATACCGCCGGCACCTTGGTCAAAGCGGCTGAGGTTTTGAAAGCACGTGGCGCTAAAAAAGTTTACGCCTATTGCACACACCCCATTTTCTCCGGCCCTGCCATTGACCGCATTGCCAAAGGCAACGCCCTTGATGAAGTGGTTGTGACCAACACCATTCCGTTGTCACAAGCTGCTGCTGCATGCCCCAAAATTCGCCAACTCACTGTGGCACCGCTGTTGGCCAAAACCATCCAGCGCATTGCCAATGGTGAGTCGGTTATGAGTTTGTTCTCCGATCAAGACTGATCGGGAGCATCAATGTGGTCTGCTTGAGTGCAGGCCTTTTTTAAACAGGGTTGTACTGGTCGCGGTCGACTCATCTTGGAGTTAGTTATGAAATTTGTCGCTTTTGAGCGCTCTATGCAAGGTACGGGTGCGAGCCGCCGTCTGCGCAATTCAGGTAAGACACCTGGTATTGTTTATGGCGGTGTGGATCAACAACCCCAATTGGTCGAACTTGACCACAATGCCCTGTGGCACGCCCTGAAAAAAGAAGCTTTCCACGCAAGCATCTTGGACATGGAATTGGGTGGCAAAGAAACCAAAGTTTTGCTGCGCGATTTCCAAATGCATCCCTACAAACAATTGGTTTTGCACATCGACTTCCAACGAGTTGACGCTAAAACCACTTTGAACCGCAAAGTGCCAATTCACTATTCTGGCGAAGATGTTTCTCCCGCTGTGAAAGTCGACGCTTGCTTAATCAATCACATCATGAATGAATTGGAAATCGCTTGCTTGCCAGCCGATTTACCAGAAGCCATCAATGTTGATTT
>CAXNGF010000043.1:0-10645 GCA_964201905.1 Limnohabitans sp.
CTTGCGTGACAGAAAACAGGGCCAACAAAACACCCACCGCCATGGTGCTGTAACCTTGTTGAAGCGCAAGAAGCGGGGTAGTCATTCGCATCCCTGTCATACAGGCATGCAAAAAAATCTGACCTGTAATCAGCTTAGCGAGTTCACGCTTCACTGGTTTCGCCGTCACTGACATCGGTTTCATGCGGAAGCAAACCAGCCGCTTGGCCTTCTGGCAATGCTTCCACTTGGCGCAATGCACGGTGCATCACATTGCTTCGGGTTTGCGCTTTGTCCAGTGTGTTCAAGACAGTTTGAGTTTGTTCTTTGACTCTGGCCAACACATCACCAAACTTGCCAAACTCTGTTTTGACGGCGCCCAAAACTTGCCAAACTTCACTAGAACGTTTTTCGAGTGCCAAAGTTCTAAAGCCCATTTGCAAAGAGTTCAACATGGCCATCAGGGTGGTAGGGCCCGCCAGGGTGACGCGGAAATCACGTTGCAAAGATTCAATCAGGCCTGGTCTACGCAACACTTCGGCATACAAGCCTTCAGTGGGCAAAAACATGATGGCAAAGTCAGTGGTGTAAGGCG
This sequence comes from Limnohabitans sp., assembly GCA_964201905.1. Taxonomy (GTDB): domain Bacteria; phylum Pseudomonadota; class Gammaproteobacteria; order Burkholderiales; family Burkholderiaceae_C; genus Limnohabitans_A. The sequence continues at coordinate 575 of CAXNGF010000043.1, forward strand.
GCTCTACGTATTTCTCGGTCATGGATTTGGCTTCCAAACGAACCCGCGCTTCTAAAGCCTTGCTGCAGAGGTCTGCCTGAATGACATCGGCACGCGATTGCGCATCTAACAAGCGCTCGTAATCTTCGTTGGGAAACTTGGCATCGATTGGCAACCAAACGGGCTCGCCATCATCTGATCTACCGGGCAAACGAATGGCAAAGTCCACTCTGTTTTTGCTGCCAGGTCTTGTTGCATGCTGCGTTGCATATTGATCGGGGGCCATGACTTGCTCTAGCAAGGATGCAAGTTGCGCCTCACCAAACATGCCGCGCGTTTTGACATTAGTGAGCAAATGTTTGAGATCACCCACGCCCTGCGCCAAGGTGTTCATTTCACCTAAACCCTTTTGCACCTGCTCCAAGCGATCGGCCACTTGTTTGAAACTTTCACCTAAGCGAGCTTGCAAGGTGGTCTGTAATTTTTCGTCCACAGTTTGGCGCATTTCATCGAGCTTGGCCGTATTGCTTTGCTGCAGCTGAGCCAACTGAGTTTCCAAAGTGCCGCGCATTTCAGTAAGGCGGCGTGCATTGGCTTCTGACAATTGTTGAACCTGCAAGGTGAGTGTGTCAGACAGCGTTTTTTGCAACAAGGCCAGCTGCTGAGCAAACGCATCCATCTGGCTGTTTTGGGTGCGTGTGGCTTCTGCGCTTTGTTGAACCAAGCTTTGCTGGAAAGTGCCTAAAGTTTGAATGAGTTCTTGGCGCCCGCCTCTTGCAGACTCGCTAATTGCATTGCGCAATTCGCGCTCCAAGCGCTCGTTGGCAATCAGCATAGTAGCTGCAAGCTGCGCCAACTCTTGTACGTCCTTGGCTTGAGCTTTCAACTGCCTTGAAATCAAAAACAATGCGGCAAGAATAGCGCCCAAGGGGGCAAAGAATAACCAAATGAAAAAGGGAGATTCCATTTAATTTAATGCGCCAAAGGTGCTTGATTCGAAGGAACTTGATTCAATGGTGTTAAGGCTTGCCCTGTGGTGAGATAAGCCACAAGGTTGTCAGCCGCCAACTTGGCCATGGCCGTGCGCGTTTGGGTAGTAGAACTTGCGATGTGAGGCGTCAACACAACATTGGGTACTGAGATTAGTGCCGAATTCAGGGCTGGCTCGCCTTCAAATACATCTAGACCCGCCGCCGCAATTTGCTTGCTCTTCAAAGCGACCGCTAAAGCTGCATCGTCCACTATGCCGCCGCGGGCAATATTGACCAAGGTTGCTGAAGACTTCATGCAACTTAACTCCTTGGCTCCAATGGTGTGATGTGACTCAGCACTATAGGGCACCACCAACATGACATGATCGGCTGAGCGCAGAAGTTCTTCTTTGCTAACGTAAGTAGCCTTGGAAGCAGCCTCGAGGTCTGCACTCAAGCGGCTTCGGTTGTGATAAACAACACGCATACCAAATCCATGTGCTGCCCGCTTGGCTATACCTTGACCAATGCGGCCCATGCCAATGATGCCTAGGGTGCTACCGTGCACCTCGGCCCCTGCAAACATGTCATAGCTCCACTTCGTCCACAAGCCCTGGCGCAGGTAATGCTCACTCTCTGTAATGCGTCTGGCTGTGGCCATGAGCAATGCAAAGCCAAAGTCTGCTGTCGTTTCCGTTAAAACATCTGGCGTGTTGGTAGCCAAGACACCCGCTGCCGTCATAGCAGAAACATCAAAGTTGTTGAACCCTACAGCCATGTTGGCCACAATTTTGAGCTGAGGGTTGGCTTGCAAGAGTGCGGCGTCAATGCGTTCACTGCCCGTGGTGAGAGCACCCATCTTGCCTTGCATTTTTTGTTTTAAAACTTCAGCAGACAAAACCTCGTCCGACTGATTACTTTCAATTTGAAAATGCTGCGAAAGCATTTCAAGAACTTCTGGAAAGATAGCGCGCGCAACCAGTATGGAGGCTTTAGTCATGTTCGAAACCAAATCAATGTCATCACAATGAACAGCGGAATTAAGACGCAAATGGACCAAGCCATGTAGCCAAAGAAACTTGGCATTTTGATGCCACGGTCTTCAGCAATGGCTTTCACCATGAGGTTGGGTGCATTGCCAATATAACTGTTGGCACCCATGAAAACAGCACCCGCAGAAATGGCAGCCAAGGTCGGCGCCAATGTGGTCATTAAAACCTGTGCATCACCACCCGCTGTGTTGAAAAATACCAAATAAGTTGGCGCGTTGTCTAGGAATGAACTGAGCAAACCCGTGATCCAAAAATACATCATCACATTGGGCGAACCATCCGGGTTGGTGACTGCCGAGACCACGGCACCAAAGGGGCCATTGACGCCTGCTTTCAACATGGCAATGACAGGAATGATGGTTAAAAAGATACCCGCAAAAAGTTTGGCAACTTCCTGCATTGGACCCCAACTGAATTGGTTATCAGAATGGACTTGCGATGGGGTTAAATTTAGAGAGATCAAAGTGATGGCCACAAGGCCCACATCGCGAATCAAGCCCGGCAAGCCTACGTCTGTGCCTGCCACATGAAAGACGACTGTCGACTTCCAAAGTCCACTCATAAGAACCAAAGCAACAACACCGCCCAACAAGATAAAGTTAATTTTTCCATCAAAACCAATTTGACGAGAATCCGGTGTGGGGTCAATTGCTTGTAATTCTTCACGCTTGTGGTAGTACCAAGAATCCAAAACAAAAAATATAAACAGAAGTGAACCGATTAAAAAAAGTGTTTCTGGAAAAATGTTTTTCACCGTCCAGAAAAAATCAACGCCCTTTAAAAAACCCAAAAACAGAGGCGGGTCGCCCAACGGGGTGAGTGAGCCACCCGCGTTGGCCACAATGAAGATGAAGAACACGACCACATGAGCCACATGCTTTCGATTGTCGTTGGCTCTGATAAGGGGGCGAATCATGAGCATGGAAGCACCTGTTGTACCCATGAAGCTGGCCAAAATTGCGCCAATGGCCAAGATGGATGTATTTAGACCAGGGCTGCCGTGTAAATTTCCGCGAATGAAAATTCCACCCGAAACTGCAAACAAGGCCGTCAAAAGAACAATGAACGGGATGTATTCTGCAAACAGCGCGTGAACCAAATTAACACCCGCCACATCGGCACCAAACAAGACTGCAAATGGAATGAAAAAAGCCAAGGACCAAGCAGCCACGACCTTTCCATAGTGATGGTGCCAAAAATGAGGCGTTAAAAGTGGCATCAGGGCGATGCAGAGCAAAATGCCAGCAAATGGAATACCCCATATTGCGGTGAGTTGAGAACCCTCAAAAGCGGCTGCAAAAGCAATACTTGGAAAGCCTAAGCAACTAAAAAAAATGACACGCATTAGCCAGTGAGAAAACAAAGATTTCATGTCACAACACCTTCTTTATTAAAACCATGCAAACATCGATAGGCACTCGGTTAGGGATTTGGAGTAATTTCAAAAACTTGGGCAAGATAAGCCAAATACTTCTCATCTTCACACATACCCTTCCCAGGGGAGTCTGACAATTTGGCAACCGGTTGATCGTTGCAGCGGGTCATTTTGATCACAATTTGAAGGGGTTCATAGCCCAGATCATTGGTTAAATTGGTACCGATACCAAATGCCAACATACAGCGCCCATTAAATTGCCTGAACAACTCAATGGTTTTAGGCACTGTGAGGCCATCGCTGAAGATCAGCGTTTTTGTCAGCGGATCGACACGATTAGACCGGTAGTGAGCAAGCATGCGTTCTCCCCACATGAAAGGGTCGCCACTATCGTGACGTGCACCATCAAAGAGCTTGCAAAAGTACATGTCAAAGTCGCGCAAAAAAGCATTGAACCCGTAGACGTCGCTCAAAGCGATGCCCAAGTCGCCACGGTATTCACGGGCCCAAGATTCGAAAGCAAAGACTTGACTGTCTCGCAGCCTAGGACCCAAAGCTTGGCAAGCCTGCAAATATTCGTGAGCCATTGTTCCCAAAGGTGTGAGGCCCAATGTGTATGCAAAATACACGTTGCTGGTGCCCGCAAACTGTCCCGTCTGACCAGACCCCAAGCGCCCCGTCAGCACCCTCAAAGCTTCTTCATGCCAAGCCCTTGAAAAACGCCGACGCGTGCCGTAGTCGGCAATTTTGAGCGCCCTCAAGTCATCCTTTTGCAATTGCTTAATTTTGGTATCCAGACGCATTCTGCCTTCCATCAAATCAGGTAACCGCTGGGTATTTCTAAAATAAACCTCATTCACAATAGCCAACACTGGGATTTCAAACAAGATGGTGTGAAGCCATGGACCTTGAATGACGATTTCAATTTCGCCCGTCAAACTGGGCGTGACTTGAATGTATTTTTCGTTAAGCCGAAACAAACCCAAGAAATCGATAAAGTCACTTTTGATAAAACGCAAAGAACGAAGGTAAGTCAATTCGTCTTCTTTGAAATGCAAGCTACACAGTGATTTGATTTCGCTGCGAATTTCCTCAACATAGGGCGCCAGTTCCACACCAGGATTGCGACACCGAAAGCGATATTCCACTTGCGCACCAGGAAACTGATGCAGCACCACCTGCATCATGGTGAACTTGTAGAGGTCTGTGTCCAGCAAACTGGTAATGATCATGTCAAGAATGGCTTATTTGTAGGGGTTTGATGAGTGTACGTGAACCAGGCCGATTTATTGAATCACACCCCCAGCCAAGGTCAACACCTTGTCTGCCATATCTGTCAGGGTCTGGTTTTGCTCAGCAATCAAAAATGTATACCCCTGAGACTTCAGGGCTAACAAAGCGCTCGCAATGGCCTGAACCAAGACAGGCGCAATTCCCTCACAAGGCTCGTCCAAAATCAACACGTCGGCCTGCGTCATCAAGGTTCGGCCAATGGCCAGCATTTGCTGCTCTCCCCCACTCATTTGTGCCGCGGGACGCTCAAGCATGCTTGCCAAGCTTGGAAACAAATCCAAGACCTCTTGAAGTTGGAGGCCAATCTGCCCATCTGGCCTGCGTTTAGGCTGGCGGGGCATCGCTATTTCTAAATTTTGTCTAACTGTCAGAGCAGAAAAAAGACGCCGGTCCTCGGGCACATAGCCTAAGCCTTTTAGGGAACGCTCGTTCGGGCTTAATGGATGCAAGGCTTGGCCTTGCCAAAACACATGGCCCGTCGATTGGGGCATCAGGCCCATAACGGCTTTGAGCAAGCTGGACTTTCCAGCACCATTTAAACCACGAATCAGCAACATGTTGCCGCGAGGCACAACCAAGGACACATTGAACAAGACTTGGGCTTGTCCATAACTGGCATTGAGGTTTTGAAGCTCAAGCACGGACCGGCTCCTTATTCAGGGAAAAATTGTGGCCCAAATACCTTTCACGAACAACTGCATGGACTGCCACTTCTTCAGGGGATCCTTGAGCTACCAGAAGGCCATCGATCAAGACCAAAACGCGATCGGCCACACCAAAAACAGCGTCCATGTTGTGTTCGGTATACAAAATCGTCGTGCCCTGATGGGTCATTCTTTTAACGTGGGCCATCATGTCAGCGCGTTCTTCAGGCGCAAGTCCTGCGGCAGGTTCGTCAAGCAACATCAGACCCTCACTGGGCTGAGGCAATCCTGCCATGGCCATGGCCAATTCCAAACGCTTTTTCCCGCCATAAGAAAGACGCGCTGCAGGCGATTGAAGCACCTCTTCACCCAAATCGTTCAGGCCCGCTTGATGAATCCAATGCCGCGCCTTGTCAAGCTCACGCTTGTCCAAGACATCACGCATTGAAACCCCGAGAGAGCCCTGTAAGACCAACTGCAAATTTTGAAGGACTGTGAGCGCCTCAAACACTTGCGCCACTTGAAAAGTTCGAGCCACCCCCAAACGGGTGCGCATCTCAACCGTCGACTTCATCAAATCATGCCCGCGCCAAACAGCACTTCCTGCCAAAGCTTCTTGTTGGCCAGCCAAACAAGCAAAGCAAGTTGACTTACCCGCGCCATTGGGTCCTATCAGGGCCACACATTCACCAGCTTGTATCTCAAAGCTCACACCCCTCAGCGCTTGAACACCGCCGTAGCTTTGCTGCAGCCCCTGGACGCTCAATACAGTATTCATAGGGCCTTAGCACCTGTGTTTTGTCGGAATTTTCTGAGCCCCAAAATTCCCTCTGGCGCAAAAACCATCAAGAGCATGATGAAAAGACCCAAACTACCGCGCCAGTATTCAAAATGACGGCCTATTTCAGATCCCACGCCCACCAAAAAGACACTGCCTGCAAATGCACCCAAAAGGTGGTGCACCCCACCCAATAAAACGACCATCAACGCATCAACCGAATTGGAAACAGAAGCCACAGAGGGAAACACTGCACCTTTGCTGACAGCCCACAAACCACCCGACAAACCCGCCAAACTAGCGCTCATTAAAAATACACGCTGGTTCAGCTTCGCAACATCCAATGCACTGGCTTGTGCTCGTTGAGGTGCATCGCGCCCAGCCTGCAAGGCTGCGCCAAAACTAGAGCGAATCAATCGAGAGAAACCGAACAAGGACACAACGCACAATAAAATAAGGACAACTTGAAAGATCCAACGCGGCATGCCATCAAAAAATTGCAGACCAATCAAGCCGTTATCGCCTCCCGTGAACGACACCCATTGGCTGGCACCGGCCCACACCATTTGAGCGAACGCCAATGACAACATGGCCAAATAAACGCCCGTAATGCGTTGCAGTAATTTGCCCATACAAAGCGCCGCCAAGAAGGCTACAACCACGCCCGCTAGAACAGCCATGATCGCGTTGAAGTACCAGTGCAAATGACTTAATGCCGCAGCATAAGCACCAAGACCAAAGTAAGCTGCGTGGCCAAAGCTCACCCATCCCGACAAGGCCATCATCCACTGCAAACTTAGGCCAAACAGCATCATGATCAGCACATTTTCCAAGACACTTTGCGTGTATTCACCTGCATTGAAAAAGACGATGCTGCCAGTGGCCAACACAATCCAGCCGATCCATTCGAAAAATCGATTGTCACCACCCAATTGAAATGACATGACCTTTTCGCGAGGCGCTGCACCCGGCAGTTCTCCCATCAATCCTTGGGGCCTGATAGCCAACACCAAGGCCATGGTTAAAAAGACCAAGACCAGGGTGGCTTGTGGAAAAAAGTGAATGCCAAAAGCATGCACACACCCAATTAAGATGGCAGCAAAAAAAGCGCCAGCAATACTTCCCAGCCCACCCATCACCACCACCACAAATGTCTCTACCACCATTTGCAAGTCCATTTGCAAATTGGCTGGCTCTCTTGGCAATTGCAAAGCACCCGCCAAACCCGCCAAGCCACAACCCAGAACCACCACACTCAGAAGGAGCGGTGCTGGATTGACACCCAAGGCATCTAGCATGTCTCTGTCTTGCGTGGCAGCACGTACACGTTGTCCCCACTTTGTTTGTGTAAGCAGTCCGTGCAACACACCCCACACAATAGGACCCAAACAAAGCGTCACCAATTGCCATTCAGGAAAGAAATCTTCGCCCAATTGAACAGCGCCCTTTAAACCAGGGAAGCGCGGCGCAAAAACCTCGCCCGGACCTAAGGCCCAAAGCAAGACATCGTGAATGACCAAACTCAAACCAAAGGTGGCGACCAAAGGATACAGCGGCGGCGAATGGCGCAAGGGTCTAAAAAGAAAAATCTCTGTAAGGCCCCCTAGCAACGCTGCGGCAGCAGCAGCCATTAGCATGGCCAACAAGTAGGTGCTGCCTTGCTCAGACCAAGCGGGGAACCATTGGGTCACTAAGGTGCCTGCGATCAATGCGCCCAACATGTAAAAACTGCCGTGCGCAAAATTGACAATGCGGGTGACGCCAAACACCAGCGTCAATCCCGCAGCCATGATGAAAAGTGTGCTTGCATGGCTTAAGCCATTCAAACACTGAATCAGCCAAAAGCTCATTCAATCCAATGCGTGAAGGTGCTGGCGTCGACGCGCGTAGTCTTGAATGTGTTCACCAGTGCAGCCTCGTCGGCGTAGCCCAATGACAAGCCACAGACCATCATTTCGTTCTCACCTGCTCCGACATGTTTGTAAATTATTTTTGAAAAATTATTCCATGCGGCTTGCGGGCAAGTGTGCAAGCCACGTGCTCTGGCTGCCACCATCACGCTTTGCAAGAACATACCGTAATCGAGCAAACTGCCACGACCCATGACCTTGTCGAGTGTGAAAATCAGGCCCACAGGTGCGCCAAAAAATCGGTAGTTTTGTTGATGCTGCAAATGCATTTTGTCTTTGTCGCCTTTGCCAATGCCCAATACCCCATACAAGCCAAAACCACACTCACGGCGTCTGTCGATATAGGGGCTTACCCACTTGCTTGGGTAGTAATCGTATTCTTCTGCATGCTCAGCGGCCAAGGCAGGATTGGCAGCCATAGCGTTGTGCGCCTCACAAACCTCATGAACCAGCTTGTCCTTGGCTGCGCCCTGCAGCACATAAACTTTCCAAGGTTGGGTATTGGTCCCGCTGGGCGCACGTGCTGCAACTTGCAACAAATCCTCCAACACAGACTTCTCTACAGGCTTGTTCAAATAAGCTCGCGTAGAAAATCGACTCAAGATGGCCGCATCGACGCTGCCGGGGTCAGAGATGATCGTGCTCACCTGGGTTGTTGTCAGTTCTTTCATGTTAGGGACTCCAAGACTTTGATAAATGATTCAGAAAGGGCTTGCGGCCGGCGCGTTTGTTTGTCTACATAGACATGTACAAAGTGCCCGCGAGCCGCAGTCAGGGGCTCATCTTTTGCAAACAAGCCAACTTCGTATTTCACACTAGACGAGCCGCGATGCGCCACTCTGATACCAGCCTCAATGGTTTGGGGGAAAGCAAGCGGCGCAAAGTAATTGCATTGCGTTTCTACCACCAAACCAATGGTTTCTCCTTGGTGAATGTCCAACACGCCCTGCTCAATCAGGTGCGCATTGACAGCCGTGTCAAACCAACTGTAGTAAACAACATTGTTGACATGGCCATATACGTCGTTGTCCATCCATCGGGTGGTGATGGGGCGGAAAGCGCGGTACTCGCTTCGGGGCATCGCTTGCGGTTTAGAACTGGTCATTGTGGAATTTTGTAATGCTTTGTCATAGGCCTCGATTTTGCCAGTGAAGCCAGTGCAAATTCGCCAAACGCCATGTGTTCATTTGCACGGCAACAGTGGTCTCTAAGTCATGGCCATAGCCGCCCCCCATGCAAATGATCATGGGCACTTGTTTTTCTTGGGCCCAATCAAAGACCCTTTGGTCCCTTGCTGCCATGCCAGACTCAGTGAGTTTAAGCCTGCCAAGTCGGTCTCCCTCATGGGCGTCAGCGCCTGCTAAATAAATGAGAAAGTCTGGGGAAAAGCGCATCGAAGCCTGTTCAAGGGCTTGATCCAAAGCTTCCAAGTAGGGTTGATCTGAGCAACCATCCGGCAAACCCACATCCAGGTCGCTGTTGACTTTTCTGAAAGGAAAATTCTTTTCGCCATGCAAGGACAAAGTAAAAACACTTGCATCTTCAGCAAAGATACTGGCTGTGCCATTTCCCTGATGAACATCTAAATCAAGCACCATCACCTTCAAAATCTGTTTCAAGACTCGAAAATGCTCCATCTGCAGCACCCTTGCCGTAACGGCAATGTCATTGAACACACAAAATCCGCCTCCTTGTGCCGCACTGGCATGGTGAGTGCCACCGGCCAAATTACCTGCAATGCCCTCCTTGATGGCCGCTCTGGCGGCAGCCACCGATGCGCCCACAGACCGAAGCGATCGCTCTGCCATGGCCTGCGACCAAGGAAACCCAATCTCCCGTTGAGCTTGCAGGCTCAGACTCCCCGATTTAACAGCCTGAACATATTCAGGGGCGTGAGCCAGAGCCAATTCGCCATCCGAGGCCGCAGGCGCCTCCAGCATTTGAACCCCTTGAAGCTCAGTCGCCACCCTATGGCGAAGCATGCTGTACTTGGCCATAGGAAAGCGATGCCCCTCTGGCAAGGGCAACACAAAGTGATCCGAATAAAAAGCTTTCATGGCTGAATTGTG
>CAXNGF010000044.1:0-10558 GCA_964201905.1 Limnohabitans sp.
GTGCGTGATGCCACAAAGTGGGCCGCCTATTTAAATAACTCTTTGCGCTATGTCGAAAATTCTGACGTGGTATTCAATCAGCACCATTGGCCTGTCTGGGGGGCTGCCAACATCCAAGATTTCATTGTCAAACAAAGAGATACCTATCAGTTCATTCACGATCAAACGGTGCGGCAAATGAATGCGGGTTTGAACGCTGCCGAAATTGCTGAAAATCTTCGGCTGCCCCCATCGCTTGACGAGCATCTAAGTGTGCGTGGTTATTACGGCACGGTTCGGCACAACGTGAAAGCGGTCTACCAAAACTACATGGGTTGGTTTGATGCGCACCCTTCCAACCTAGATCCATTACCGGCTTTACAAGCCTCTGAAAAATATGTCAGCCTCATGGGCGGTGTCGACAAAGTGGTGGCTGCAGCCCAAGAGGCCATGGGGAAAGCAGAGTACCGCTGGGCTGCTGAACTGCTTAAGCATGCGGTCTATGTGGCGCCTAAAAACACCCAAGCGAAGGCCTTGTTGGCTCAGTCTTTTGAAAAACTGGGCTATTCGGCGGAGTCATCGGCTTGGCGAAACTTTTACCTAACAGGGGCACTGGAATTGCGTGAAGGCGCGCCCTCAAAAGGCATGCCGCGAGATGGCCTGATCGACATGCTAAGCCAAACCCCCATAGAAAGGTTTCTGGAAGCCATGGCCGCATCTCTCAATGCCTCAAAGGCAGAGGGACAGAAATTGAAAATCAACTTGGTGTTTTCTGATACAAAACAAAGTTTTGTTTTGTCTCTTGAAAATTCTGTTTTACATCATGTTCAAGCGCGTCCAGATCAAAGCGCCAATGCAACACTCACCCTGACACAGCCATTTTTTATCAAAATGGTACTTGACCAAGCAGGTGCCAAAGACTTGCTTTTGTCGAACCAAACCAAGATTGAAGGCAGCAAAATTGATTTGGCTTTGTTTTTCAGCATGCTTGACAAAGCGCCCGGTAATTTTTCCATTGTCACAAGGTAATTCCAATGACCCATTCTGAATTTGATTATGTGGTGGTAGGGGGCGGTTCTGCAGGCTGCTGTGTGGCAGGGCGTTTAAGTGAAGATCAAAGCACTTCTGTGTGTTTGCTGGAAGCTGGCGGCCCCGACAAATCGGTGTTTGTTCGGGCTCCTCTTGGATTTGCAGCCACCGCCTCTATCAACCTCAACAGCTGGGGCTACAACACCGTGCCACAGGCTGGTTTTAACGGTCGCAAAGGCTTTCAGCCGCGCGGCAAAGTGATGGGTGGCAGCTCTTCCATCAATGCCATGGTTTACACGCGTGGCAATGCCCGCGACTACGACAGTTGGTCGTCTTTGGGCAACCCCGGATGGTCTTTTCAAGAAGTTTTACCGTACTTTAAAAAATCAGAAAACAACGAGTGCTTTGGCGCCACGGCTTACCGGGGTGTGGGTGGTCCCTTGAATGTGAGTTTTTTGCGCAGCCCCAGCCCCTTGAACCAATTGTTTATGCAGGCTTGCAACGAGCAGGGCATTCCCACCAACCCCGATTACAACGGCGCTCAACAATTTGGTGTGTCGCCAGGGCAGGTCACGCAAAAGGGCGGTGAGCGTTGGAACGCGGCCAGAGCTTACCTAGATCCACACCTTCATCAAAGCAATTTGAAGGTCATCTCGCATGCGCATGCCACGCAAATTATGTTTGAAGGCAAACGTGCTGTAGGCGTCAAGTACACCGTGAACGGGGTTCAGCATGAGGCGCGTGCGCGCAAAGAAGTGATTCTTGCAGGCGGTGCTTTTGGCTCTCCGCAGTTGCTCATGCTGTCGGGGGTTGGCCCAGCTTTGCATTTGAACGATTTGGGTATTCCCCTGTTACATGAATTACCCGGCGTGGGACAAAACTTGCAAGACCACATCACGACAGTGCTGATTTACAAAACCCAAAAAATAAATGATGCCATGGGCATTTCGCTCAAAGGTGCTTGGAACATGCTCAAGGCGGTGCTGGAGTGGCGCAGCAAAAGAACGGGTTGGATCACATCCAACGTGTCTGAAACACAGGGTTTTGTATCCACCGAAGGTAACAACGATTACCCTAACATTCAGTTGGCTCTGTGCACCGGTATTGTGGACGACCATGCGCGCAAAATGCATGTTGGCCATGGCTACACCTTGCACGTCACCTTGATGCGCCCTCAAAGCCGAGGCAGCTTAACTCTGGCGAGTCGCAACCCTACCGAGGCCCCCCTGATTGACCCAGCGTTTCTTAAACATCCGTCTGATTTAAAGGCCTTGGTGGCGGGTACTCAATTGGGCCTGGGTGTCATGCAGTCACCCGCACTTTTGTCACACCGAGGTGACATGATTCATGCGGTAGATGCGAACAATCCCGCGCAAATTGAAAGCTTTCTGCGTGACCACTCAGACACCGAATACCATCCTGTTGGAACTTGCAAAATGGGACCTGCGCAAGATCCTATGGCCGTGGTCGATGCTGAACTGCGAGTTCATGGTCTGCAAAATTTGCGCGTCGTCGATGCTTCCATCATGCCGCACTTGGTAACTGGCAATACCAATGCACCCACCATCATGATTGCTGAAAAAGGGGTTGATTTAATTAGAGGGGCTAGGCTTTAAGCGCCACAAAACAAGGCTGCAAACACTTGAAATGACAGCCAGCGCCCAAAATCCAGCACCGTAGAAACCATAGACCGTGGACAAGGCGCCAAAAAGGGGTGGGCCGAGCACCACACCCAAAAATGTAAATGTCAAAGTACCACCTGTGGCAACACTGGCTTTGCCCTCAGGTGCTTGCCTTGCCACTTCTGCCAAATAGACGCCGTTCCAGCCAATGGCAGTTGCGCCGAACAAAGCCAACAAGGCCCAAACACCATAGACAGGAAGGATTGGCATCAGAAGAGGTGTGGCAGCGGCACAAACAGCCATGCTTGTTGCTAAAACAGCCAACATTTTTTGAGGGCTAAAAATTTGATCAGCTAAATATCCCCAGACAATGCGACCCGCGATGCCGCCTGCTTGAGTAATGGACAGGAGCAACCCAGCGGCCACCAGTCCATAACTTAAATCGTCGTGTAAAAAGGTGACCAAGTAAGTGGTTAGGGACATTTGCACCATGGAAAACATGAAAGAACAACCCGCCATGGTAGCCAGCGCGCGGTGCGACAAAACCATGCGAATAGGGGCCAGCAATGCCGATAATTTCAACTGCAATCCAGGCTGACGTTGATCGTCCATTTCGTCTCGCAGGGGTTGCGACAGGAGTGCACTCATTAAGCACACCAACGCAACGCTGATTAAACTTAACTGCCAGCCAATGCCAAGCATGAGTGTTGGAACAATGGCGCCCGCCAACATGGACCCAACCGGCACCCCCGTTTGTTTGATTGAAAATACCAAAGACATTTGGTGCGGTGGAGTTGTTCGTGCCAAGATTTGAGAACTTGAAGGTGTGATGGGGCCGTACCCCAACCCAATTAAAAATGCGCCCAAACCAGTGGCGGGTAACCAAGGCACCGCGCAAAGACAGAGGCCTGTTGCACACAGAATCAAACCCAATTGACTGACTCTGATAGGGCCAAAGCGCGTCACGCTGGTGCCAGAGGTGAGACTGGAAAACATGGCTCCAGCGTAGGTGATAGCCACATAGACGCCCACCAAGGCGGGGGATACCGCTAAATCTTTGGCCGCAACAGGCGCCATAACGGGAAGCGTTAACAAGGCCATGGAGACCATCGCTTGAATGAACAAGGTCGCAATAAGGGGCAGCCAATTATTCATGCAGCATTAGGAAATGTAAAAACTTTGAGCGCATTGGCGCCTTAAATAGCAGCGCAGGTTTGCGCGGGTCATTGTGAAGTATTGGCAAAGGCGCGCTTGTATGGTGAACCTGATGTTGCCAATGGGTGCCCAACATCGCGTGCTCTTTTCTCACCACAGATATCAGGTACTGATAGGCACCTAAGTTGTAGTTTAAGTTGTCGTAGTATATGTGTCTTCATTAGATTGTTTTTTTGATCACTAGGATTTATTCATGGATTTACTTCAAGCCCTCAATTGGCGTTATGCCACCAAAAAAATGGACCCTACCAAGTCCGTGCCAGATGCCAAAGTGCAACGCATCTTGGAAGCCATCCGCATGACGGCCACTTCCAGCGGCTTGCAGCCCTACGAAATCATTGTCGTCACGAACAAAGAAGTTCGAGCCAAATTACAAGTCGCAGCCAGTAACCAAGCTCAAGTTACAGAAGGCTCACACCTCTTGGTTTTTGCCGCTTGGAACGACTACACCGCCGACCGCATCAACATGATGTTTGATTACAACAACGAAGTACGCGGCTTTGTGAACGAAGGTGCCGAAGCCTATCGTCAAATGTTGTTGAAGAACTATCCTGCAAAAGGCCCTGAAGTTAATTTCCAGCACGCTGCCAAGCAGTCCTACATTGCTTTGGGCACTGCCTTGATAGCAGCGGCTGAACAAGAAGTGGACGCGACACCCATGGAGGGTTTTAACCCAAAGGCTGTCGATGAAATTTTGGATTTGGCATCGCGTGGGCTACGCAGTACTGTGTTGCTGCCATTGGGATATCGCGAAGCCGACAAAGATTGGTTGGTCAACATGAAGAAGGTGCGTCGCACCAATGAAAACTTTATCACTGAAGTCAAATAAATTAGATTTCAAAAGAGGGCTCAGGCGAATCAGCCAAGACGCTTGCCGTTGATGGCAATTTATTTGGCAGGTTCATCTGAGTCTTAAAGTAGTATTTTCACCATGAAATTGCTGACTTGAATCAATTGACTTCAACGATAATACGAGACATGTTCAACTCAAGAAACCACAAACTCATTGCGCGCCTTGTGCTCGTGTGGTTTGCGCTGTTCATTGGGGCGGCCATTGCTTCTCCCATCTTGAGCCCCACTGAAACACAAATGGTGTGTACCAGTGCAGGTGGCATGAAAATGCTGGCCTCAAGCCAGGAGGGGGCCGACGCCAAGGGCGCTCCCAACATGGACTGTCCTTTGTGTGCCCCTGTTGTCGTACCTTTAGAAGCTTGTTCTGCAGGAATTGACAAACCCAAGCCCTTGGCGCATTTGCTGCATCCAGTCGCGGCAGCGCTTGTTGCTTTCCTTACTTCACCGCCTTTGCCCTCGCGCGGGCCTCCCTTTATTTCCTGAAATTTTTCAACAAGTCTGCGTCATCGCTCGGTACTTTCCGATGTTGTCGCAAAAATGGCAATGCGTTGTTTTTTCTGGAAATTAAAATGAAATTAGTTACAAAATTCGCGATCAACTCTTTTGTCCTTGCGTCGTCTGCATGGTTTTTTGCTGGCACTGCCCAAGCGCATGCCGTCTTGGTAGAGCCTTCTGCACAAGCAGGCAGTAATTACAAGGGCGCTATTCGCATTGGACATGGCTGTGAAGGTTCTGCCACAACCGGTATCCGCATCAGTATGCCTTCGGGCTTTGGAGGGGCTAAGCCGCAGCCCAAATCAGGATGGAGCGAGAGTTCTAAAAAAGGCAAATTGGCCCAGCCCTCCATCAGTCAAGGCCAAACCATCACTGAAGATATGGTCGAGCTTGAATGGAAAGCCAATACCAAAGAAGCAGCATTGCCCGATGGTGCAATTGGTGAATTTACATTTACAAGCAAACTGCCTGATGCGGCCGGTGCCACATGGTTGCGTATTTTGCAGACATGTGAAAAAGGTCAAAATGATTGGGCTGAAATACCGGCCACTGGCACATCCATCAAAGGCCTGAAAATGCCTGCAGCCTTGCTGACCATCAAAACCGCGAGTGCTTCAAATGTCGCCGTGGCCAATGCCAATGTGACTATTCGCGACAGCTGGGTTCGACCCACTGTTGCAGGTCAGAAAGCCACAGGTGCATTCATGAAAATCACAGCCAAAGAAAACAGCAAACTTTTGAGTGTGAGTAGCCCCGTTGCAGGCGTGGCAGAAGTTCACGAAATGAAAATGGAAAAAGATGTCATGAAAATGGCTGCCATTCCATCTTTAGATTTGCCCGCGGGAAAATCTGTTGAATTGAAACCCGGCTCTTACCACATCATGCTGATGGACTTGAAATCGCCGGTTGAAAAAGGTACCAAGTTACCCTTGACCTTGAAATTCCAAGATGCCAAAGGTGGTAAGTTTCAAGTCGATCTGCTGTTAGATGCCGCCATGCCCATGGCCCCAGGCCAACCTGGTGGCGCTTCGCCTCATCACCACCACTGAAAGTTCAAGCCGGCTGGAGTTTCACAATGGGGGCTTCTTTGATGGGCAAGTTAATGAGGGCGGCCATGGCTGACAAAACAATGTCTGCCCACCACATCCATTGGTAGTCATTGTTGGCATCAAATACAAGTCCACCCAAGTACGCGCCCAAGAACCCGCCAATTTGGTGAGACAACAAGGTCAGGCCAAACAGCGTGGCCAAGTATCGAATGCCAAAAAGTTTACCGACCAAGGCGGCGGTGGGGGGGACAGTAGCCAGCCACGTAAAGCCTAAGCCCATGGCAAAAGCATAAAAAGTCCATTCTGTTTTTGGGGCTGCCAAATACAAGCCAATGAGCACTGCGCGAGAGCCATACATGACTGCGAGCACATATTTGCTGCGATAAAGATTGATGCATGAACCGGCATACAGACTGCCTGCAATGTTGCCCAATCCAATGATGGCCAGCGACCAACTTGCCACTGTAGGCGATAGTCCACACAAGCCAACTTCGGTGGGCAGATGCGTGACCAAAAATGCAATGTGAAAACCGCAGGTGAAGAACCCCAGGTGCAACAACAAATAACTGGGATTGCGCATGGCATCGGACACGGCTTTTTTCAACCCGCCCTCTGGGTCTGGCGCTTTGGCGGGTGCATGGGTATCGCTGGTGAGACGGCTCAAGAGGGGAATTGCCAGCAGCGTAACGGCTGCCATGGTCCACATCGACCCCATCCAGCCCAACCACTGTATGAGTTTTTGGATGATAGGTGCAAAGACAAATTGGCCAATCGAGCCGCCTGCATTGATGATGCCAGAAGCCACCCCGCGTGATTCTGTGGGTATGCGCTGAGCCGCTGCGCCCAACAAAACAGAGAAGCTGCATGCCCCAGCACCCATTGCAGTCAAAACGCCCAGCGTCAGGATAAGGCCCCAACTGCTTGTGACAAAGGGGGTGAGGGCAGAGCCTAAGACCAAGATAAGAACGCCACAGAGCAGGACAGGGCGAGGGCCGTATTTGTCGGCGAATGCGCCAGCGATGGGTTGAATAGCACCCCACACAAATTGACCAATGGCCATGGCCAAGCTGATGGTCACAATGCCCAAGCCGGTGTCGGTGTTGAGTGGCCCGACATACAGCCCCATCGCTTGTCTAGAGCCCATGGTGATCATCAATATGGATGAGGCCATGAGCGTGGTGATCCAAACACCAGGTTGGTTCATGCTGGGGAAAAGTTTCATGTAGGGCTTATAAATTGCAGCAGTTCTGCTGAAAATTGTTCAGGCATTTCAAAGTAGGGCAGTGCGCCACTTTCGTAGACTGTGAAGCGCCAGTTGTCTGAATGGGCGAAGCGCTTTTTACCACGGTAGTCCACAAAATCACCGCGCGTGCCATGGCTCATCCAAACCTTCTGCGACAGCCTGTCGTAGATGTTGGTGATGTCTGCGCTAAAGAGTTGGGCCGACAAAAAGCTCAAGGGTGCATGTTGAGCGCCTGGTTGTTGCGTGGTCCAAATGGCATAGCGGTACATTTCTTCGTCAATGTCAGGCGAACCCCAAGTTTTCTTTAAAAAATACCGAATGACTTTTGGTTTTATCAGTAACTTGAAAACCGAAAGCCCCCAACCAGGTCCTTTGAGGACTTTCAAAAGCCAATTGAGCCCATAAGTTTGACCCTCTGCCGCTTGTCGGAGTTTCAAGCCCGTAAAACCAGTGGGACTGACCAAAGAGACAGATTGAAAATGTTCGGGTTGTTCAGCAGCCGCACGTGCTAAAAATTCGCATGACAAAGAAACGGCCAAAGCATCTAAAGCTTGGGTGCCATGAATGGCTTGAATGTGTCGAACCAGGTCATGAATGGCATCTGTCATGAGGCGTGGTGTGTACAAGCGATCGGTGCGTGCTGAAAAACCATAACCTGGCAGGTCGATGGCGTAAACCGTTCGGTGCTGGCTTAATGATTCGAAAATAGGCCGAACTTCAGCAGCGCTGGCTGATGCATTGATGGTGTGCACCAAAATGAGAGGACGGCCTTGCCCTTTAACGTAAGCGCAAAGATGACCTGTACCACTGACAATGGTTTGGAGTTGCCCATTTAAAGCAAGATTCAACGCGTACTTTCACAACCTAAAAAAGTAATTTTCGCACATTGCCTGCAAGAGGGTGCAGCTTGAATTTAAAACATTGTTTTTAACGATGTAGGGCCAAAATTGGAAATGGCGTCAGCACAAAAAAATGTGCGGACGCCATGGAAGCAGTGATTACTTTTTAGCGCCGTCTTTGGTCACTTCTTTGGCTGCTTTTTCAGACTTTTTGCCGTCAGCTTTAGCGTCTGATTTGACATCAGCTTTGGCCACAGCTTTGGCTTCTGCTTTGGCTTCAGTTTTAGCTTCAGCCTTCACAGGAGCAGCATTCGAAGTTGCTGGTGCAGTGGCAGCAGCCGTGGCAGGTGTGGCAGGTGTGGCGGCAAAAGCGGCTGCTGAAAATGCGCCAATGATCAAGGTAGCGAGAAGTTTAGTCATGATGTTTCCTTCATGTTGTTTGAAAACCCCACCGATCGGGAGTGATCATTCAACGGCAGGTAAGACACGCTTGTTGACCGAAATATTTAATTATTTGTGTCAACTTTAGAGCGAACATGACGTTGATGCCGCGAACCTTGTGCGTCAAATCAATCTAATTTCACACCTGCACTCTTCACCAGCTTGCCCCAGAATTTGGCGTCCTCAACCAAAAAACTTGCAAACTGATCGGGTGATTTTGAAACATCAACATCAGTACCTTCTCTGGCCAACGCAGCTTTCACATTGGGCTGCGACATTGCAAATTGAGTGGCATCAAAAATCTTTTTCACAATGGCTGGCGGCGTGCCGTTAGGTACAAAAATACCATACCAAAATTCAATGGCGTAGTCGGGCACGCCGGCCTCGATGCTCCCTGGCAAACCAGGCACCAATGCAGACTTCTCTTTGGTGCTCACGCCCAGTCCCTTCAGGCGACCTGCTTGAATCATGGGCAATACCGAAGGTGGTGTTCCGAAGGTCAATTGGGTGTCGCCTGCCACCACAGATTGAATGGCAGGGCCACCGCCTCTGAATGGAATGTGGGTCATCTCTATGCCAGTGACCTGCGCAAACAAAGCAGCCCCCAAATGCGGCGCAGAGCCATTGCCCGAAGTCGCGTAATTGATGGTGCCAGGGGCTTTCTTGGCTTTGGCTACAAGCTCTATAAGGCTGCCGATACCTACATTGGGATTGGCTGCAATGACCAAGGGCGAGGATGTGATTTTGGAGATCGGAAATAAATCTTTGGGTGTATAGCCCAGCTTTGGATTCAATGCTGGATTGACGGAAATGCTACTGGGACTTGCAATCAAAATGGTGTAACCATCGGGTGCAGATTTAGAAACAGCTTCTGCGGCAATGCTAGAGCCTGCGCCTGCTTTATTTTCAATGATGACGGGCTGACCGAGAGCTTTACCCAGCGATTCGCTGATGGTTCGACCCACATAGTCGGCGGCGCCACCGGGTGCAAAACCGACAACCACTTTGACAGGTTTGGTGGGATAGGTGCTGGCGGTTTGTGCTTGCGCCGATGTGACGCAAGCCATCAAGCCAAGGTAAATGAAAGAGAAAGAGATAGACAATTTTTGAATCATGATAAGACCCTTAAAACAATTTTTCCAACGTGCGCATGAGTTTCCATCAACGCTTTAGCAGCTACCATTTCTTCGAATGGAAAAATGGTGTCTATGCTTGATTGAATGCGGCCTTCTGCAAAGGCCGGCAAAATATCTTTCACAAAGCCGCTCACAGGTTCGGCGCGTTGTTCTGGTGAACGAAGTTTGTTCGACACCCCAAACAGCGTAAGGCGTTTGGCATGCAATGCTTCAATGTCCAAGGGCGCATTCAACACACCATCGACATAGCCTACAGTGCCAAGCCGCCCTTGAAAACACAAGCAGCGCAGGCTTTCTTCAAAGACCGAACCGCCCACCGCATTGACGACGAGTTGCACACCCTTGCCGTCTGTGGCGGACATGACTTGATCATAAAAATTGGCTGAACGTGTACAGATTCCCAAGTCCAAACCCAATGGTGCTAGCTTGTTCAATTTATCTTGCGAACCAGACGTGCCAATGACTTTGGCGCCCAAGGCCTTGGCCATTTGCAAGGAGGCCACGCCCACGCCCGACGAAACACCATTGACCAACAACCAGTCATTGGCTTTTAAACGACCTTGTTGTACCAACAAGTCGTAGGTCACTAAAAAGGTCAGTGGAATACAAGAAGCTTCTTCGTAGGATACGTTTGGAGGAATAGGCATCATTTCTCTGA
>CAXNGF010000045.1:0-10263 GCA_964201905.1 Limnohabitans sp.
CAATTTGAATGACGGTATTTCAATCGTTCAAACTGCTGAAGGTGCTATTTCGCAGGCCAATGAAATGGCTCAAAGAATTTTGACTCTGGCTGTCCAAGGACAAAGCAGTGCTTTATCTCAAACTCAGAAAAATTCTATCACTACTGAAATGAGAAGCTTGTTGAATGGAATTGATGCCATTCAAACCAGAACAAAGTTTGGTGCCAACACAACAGCTCTTATGGGCGCAGCAACAATAGGCGTCTACAGTAGCAAAGAATCTGCCGATAAAATTGACATTACTGCAGCTTCCTTAGCCTCCATTTCAACGGGTGGGACTGCTACCGCTGTTACGCTGTCGCTGTATGTGACAACTACTGCAAGTACAGCCACTGAATTCCAATCAATCGCCACTTCTGTTTCGTCTTATATTACAGCGCTTGACACGCAGCGTGGTGCTCTTGGAGCAGTTCAAAATCAAATGGACTATTCTGTCAATAATATTCTTGAGTTATCTGCCAACTTGTCCTCAGCAAGAAGCCGAATTGTTGACACTGACTACGCCGCAGAAACAGCGACTTTGACCAAGGGTCAGATTCTTCAACAAGCAGCAACGGCCATGCTAGCGCAAGCCAACCAGATGCCGAATGTTATTTTGAGTCTTTTGAAGTAATATGTTTAAGCCCAATTTAACCCTCATTGGTTAAATTGGGCTATCTAAAGGAGATCTTACCCATGGATGCGATGTCATTTAATGTTGTCAAGCCAGGGTTGTTTGTTGCTGATTTAAAAGCCCCTGAAGCAAAAATCAATGCAGATGCCTTGGCGGTGTCTAAGGTAGCCAGTGTGCCTTTGCCCAAGACCACTGTGAAAGAATCTAGCCAAGAGGTGCGTGATGCGGCCGAAACGGCCATGAAGGACATTCAGCACTTCATTTCGTCTCAGGCTAGCTCAGTTCGTATTTCTAAAGACGAAACCTCTGGCCACATGATTGTTCAATTGGTTGATCCTAATTCAGGTGAAGTGATTCGCACATTGCCCTCAGAAGAATTGTTGCGTTTGGCGCGATCGTTTGAAATGTTGGGCAACAAGATGGTTCATCAGGTGGCCTGATTTTTGCATTTACTGAATCATGGCCCTCTCTTCCACTTCCAGCAGCACTTCAACCACAGGCAGCACTCTCGATGTAGCTAGCATTGTGAGTGGGCTAATGGAAGCCGAGAATGTGCCGGTGAACAAGCTGGTCTCGAAGATTAGCAAGTCATCAGTCAAGATTACGGTTCTGGGGCAAATTAAAAGCCAGCTTTCCTCACTTAAATCTGCACTGATTGACTTGCAGACTCCGGCAAATTTTTCCAAACAAGCGGTAAAATTTAGCACTACTTCTGTTGCAACGGCAGAAATTACTGCCACGGCCACGGCTGCCAGTTATCAGATGGAAGTCACAAGCCTGGCGCAGCCCACTATTTGGAACGTGGCTGGATTTACTACTTCGGCAGATGCTCTAGCTTGGTACAACACTTCGCCGGGTCAAACCACGCTAAGAACCAACGCCGATGCCACAGTGTTTCAAAGTAGCTCGGGTCAATATGTGTTGTCCCTGAAGTCTAAAACCACAGGTACCACTGGCGCGTTTAATTTAGACAGCAATTCAGTCACTGCCCCAGTTACCAAGACCCAATACCAAGCAGCACAAAATGCCGTGTTTAAACTAAACGGCGTAGAGTTCACCCGCTCTAGCAATGCCGTCTCGGATGCATTAACGGGGGTCACACTTAATTTGACCACAAGTACAGTTGCAAACACACCCATCACACTCACGGTCTCAAACGACACGGTGTCAGCCCGCCCTAAACTCGATGCATTGGTGAAGGCTTACAACGATTTATATTCGCTGTACAAAGAACAAACAGCTTCTAGTGTTAATATTGCAACGCGTGGCGTTTTGAACAGCGACTTTGCGGTGGCCAGCGTCATGCGTCAATTGGTGTCTGGCTTGATGATGCCAATGACCGATATCTACGGCGCCGATACTTTGGGTGGGCAAACCGATTTGTCCGCCATGGGCCTGAAGCTTTTAGACAGTGGCAAGTTGGCTGTAGACGATACGCTTTATGCCGCTGCAAGTGGCACCTTGCAAACCCGTTTGTCGGCAGGTATTCGCATTGGTTACAACTCAAGCACCTTATCTGACTTGTCGTCTCAAATTGGCGATATGCTGTTCAGTGGTGGCACTATTCAAGATCGCATTGACAGCGAAACAACCACACAGTCCGATCTGAATAAGCGCAAAACTGCGTTGCAAGACAAACTGATCAGCGTGCAAGCCCGCTACACAGCTCAATACGCCTCACTCGATGCCATGCTTTTCAAACTGCAAGGTACCAGCGATTCTTTAAAAAGTGCTCTGGATGGGTTGACCAACTCCCAGAAGAACAATTGATTTTTTTGATAGCAATATCTGTTTTAGAAGGACACCAAAATGACCATGCGTGCACACCGTACCTATGCTGCCAACCAACGCGAAACTTCTGTTTCTTCTGCCAAGCCCGTAGAGCTGGTGGCCATGGTTCATCAACGACTGCTAGATCACTTGCAAACTGGCAAGGTTCAAATGTCCGAAGGCCTTGATTCTTCTGAATCATTTACCAAGGCCATTGACCTCATTACCACTGGCCTAGAGTCTTGCCTAGACAAAGAAAAAGGCGGAGAGATTGCACAAAACTTAGCCTTCATTTACGACTGGGCTGGCAAAGAAATCATTCGTGCACGACTGCGCCGCGACCCCGAAATGATTCAGGGCGTAATTAACGCATTTGTACCCTTGGCAGAAGCCTGGCTAGAACATGCTGGCCAAAAAGACGACACGTTTGCGTCCAAATACTTCCAACCCCTCATGGCCTCTGCAAAAGCTTTATCGGGCAATGCCAATGGCACCACTGCAGGTGGCATGACACCTATGTTGGCAGCCGCTGCCTAAAAGCCATTTACCTAATGGCCGCTAAGCCATATCATTGCTTGGCACCATGTTTATACCCACACCAGTTCAAGAGCTGCACCTGCCCCTAACGCAAAAGTTAGAGGTCAGCCCGGTTGTTCCTGTTTCAGCTGTGCCAGGTGTGCCAGAAGATGCGCAGTCTTTAGACAGCCGAGTAGCGTTGCAGTGGACGCAACCTGTGTTTGCAGGTGCTGAAGGGCAAGCTGGGCGTTCTGCATTGACAGCGCCACTGCCCCAAGCTTTACTTCAATCACCCAAGTCAGTCGTACCAGGCTACCAGCCGCAAGGTGCAGACCCCGATGCATTGGGCAATGTTCATCCTTTGTTGGCGCAAGGTTTGTCAAATTGGCTGAGTGGCGTGTTGGCCAAACAGAGCGGCAATGCCAACGCGACTAACTTGATGCAGTTGATGGCCAATGTCAAAGGCCAAGCAACGCCCCAAACAAATGAGCCGGCCACCTCTACTTCTGCAGAGCTAAAGAACAATCTCCAAAACCTTTATCAAGCCATCGCAAGAAGTGATGTGTTTGCAGCCCAAAAGCTCAATGAAGCGTGGGTGTCTAGGCGCGATACGTCTTACCAAGAACCAAGCACCGCTCAATTGACGCAATGGGTTTCGGCCTTAGAGCCCGACAGCGATGCCGCCGAACAAGCAGCGCGCATGCTGACGCAGGGCAACATGGTGTGGCAAGCAGAGTTGGTACCTGGGGTGCCAATGCGCATTGTTCGAGAAGATGCCTGGCGCAACAACTCGCAGCAAGCGGGCCAGCTTGAAAAAGGTGCCACCCTAAGGGTGGAGGTGACACTTCCTCATTTGGGAACACTGCGCATTTTGGGTTCGCAATGGGGGCAAGACATTAGCTTGCAGGTTTTGCATGGCACGCCTGGCAGTAACGGTAAAGTCAATTGGACACTGCTTGCACCCGCGCTTTTACAAGAATTGAAAACTCAGGGCGTGACCGACGTCAGGGTTGAGTCGTTGCCAGAGGAATTGCGCAATGTCTAACTTGGGCCATGAAGAAATTCTGCAAGCAGTGGCTGTTGGCTACAAACCCAACACGCCGGCACCCCGCGTTTTAAGCAAAGGCAAAGGCGAAATAGCGCAGGCCATTTTGGATCGCGCTAAAGAGTTGGGCATTCCCACACGAAGCGAACCAAGCTTGGTAGCTTTCTTAATGGAACTAGACTTGAATGCTTGGGTGCCGCCCGAGCTTTATGCAGCCATTGCCCAAGTGCTGGCTTGGGCGCATGAAGAAGACAAAAAATTAGAAGAATCTAAATACTGATTCGAAGCACTCAAACCTGCAGGTTGGTCACTTCTTTATAAGCATCTACCAAACGATTGCGCACCGCAATCATGGTTTGGAAAGACAGGTTGGCTTTTTGCAAGTCGACCATCACTTCTTCCAATGTCATGTTGCTTTGGCCAGTAGAGAAGCTTTGCACTTTGGCTTGCGCCACATTTTGCGATTCATTGACCGCCAACACTGCTTTTTTCAAAGCAGACTCAAAATCGGGCTCGCCTGCCTTTGGCAAAGTGGCCGTTGAATTTAATTGACCCGCAGCCATATCGGCCATGACTTTCATCTGGCTGCTTAAGGATTCGAGGTTAATGTTTGACATGCTTTTATCTTAATTCAATTCAATCAAAAAGAAAACCAGCTTCTTTGTAGGCCTTGAGCTTGTAGCGCAGGGCCCTTTCGGACAATCCCAAAATGTTGACGGCGTCTTTGCGGTTGCCTCCAACTTGTTTTAGAACTTTCAAAATGTGCTCACGTTCGATGGAATCCATGTCCTGTGCGCCCAAAGTTGTGCTTTCATTGTCTGAACTGTATGCAAGAGGTGTGCCACTTGCACTCAAATTGGCGGTGGGCTCGCTGTAGGTACTGTTGGGCTCGCTGCCCTGCAACTCAATGTCGTTGGGTTCAATCAAATCGCCATCGCTTAAAAGCAACGCGCGCTGCATGGCGTTTTCCAATTCGCGCACATTGCCAGGCCAAGGGTAGCTTTGCAAGGCCAGCTTGCTTTGGGCCGAGAGTTTCAGGCCTTGGCGGCCCATGGTGCGGCCATAGCGCACCAAGAAATGTTCGGCCAAGGGCAGGATGTCTTGCTGGCGCTCGCGCAGCGGTGGAATGCGAATGGGAAACACAGCCAAGCGGAAGTACAAATCTTCTCTAAATTTGCCGTCTTTTACTCTCTGCTGCAGGTCTTGATTGGTGGCCGCCACAATGCGCACGTCGCAGTGCACAGAGCGCATAGAACCCAGGCGCTCAACCACTTGGTCTTGCAACACACGCAGCAGTTTGGCCTGCAACTCAAGCGGCATTTCGCCTATTTCATCTAGAAAAAGCGTGCCGCCGTTGGCCTGTTCAAACTTGCCTGGCTGGGCTTTGGTGGCCCCCGTGAAGGCGCCTTTTTCGTAGCCAAACAGGGTGGATTCAAGCAGATTGTCTGGGATGGCAGCGCAGTTGATGGCCACATAGGGCTTGCTGTTGCGACCCGAAAGCTGGTGAATTTGTTTGGCAAAAACATCTTTGCCCACACCCGATTCGCCCGTTAAAAGCACGGTGGCACCGGTGCCTGCCACACGCTCGCAACGGTTTTTGACGGCAAGAATTGCCGGGTCAGAGGCAATTATTTCCCCGTCGGCGCCAGTTTTTGCCGCGGGTGGGCTGGGATGATGGCGCGCAATGACCTCCAGCAATTGCTGGGGCATGAAGGGTTTAATTAGGAAATCGCGGGCGCCACCTTTTAAAGCTTGCACGGCCAATTGGGTGTCGGCGTAGGCGGTCATGACCACCACCGGCAGCTGGGGGTGTTTTTCTCGGGCTTGAGCCAAAAGTTGCAAGCCGTTCATGCCGGGCAAACGGAAATCGGTTACCAGCATTTGCTCTACTTCGGGGTCAATGGCGGGCAGCGCGTCTTCGGCGCACTCAAAGGCCACGTGGTCTACGCCGCCTAAGCGAAGCGTGACGCTGATGGCTTCCCGCAGGTCGGTGTCGTCTTCAACTAGGAGAATTTGAAACGGGGTCATGAGTTAGGCGTTGTTGACGGTGTAGACAAGTGTAAGGTTTAAATGTTGGCCATGCTGGGCAAGGCCACCACAAAAAGCGCCCCGCCTTCGGGCTTGTTTTGGGCAGTAATTTCACCGCGGTGGCTGCGTATGGCATTCTGTGCAATTGCAAGTCCTAGGCCAGTCCCTGTCACGCGGTTGGTGGCAAAGGGTTCAAACAATCGGGGCAGCATGTCTTCGGCAATGCCGGGGCCATTGTCTTCGATGCTCAGTTGGCCGCGCAAATGGTCGGCTTTGGTTTGCACTTGAATGGTTTGTCCCGGGCTAGAGCACTGAATGGCATTTTCCAAAATGGCAATGAAGGCAGACACCACGGACGGCCGCTCTACGCTGACCATGCAATTTTCAGCTTGCAAGCTCACGGACAGTTCGATGCGCTTTTCCTGAGACAGGCCTTCCAAGGTTTGCACGGCTTCATTGACCAAGTCGTCTAGCGCAATGATTTGGGTCTTATGGGGGCGGGCTCTGACAAATTGCAACATTTCACCGGCCATTTGCTCCAAATGGATCAATTGATTTTGGAGTTTTTTAGCAAAATTGACACGGTCTTGCAGTTCCAAGCCTTCGTTGCAAAGGTGCGAGGCGTAGAGAAGGGCTGTTGACAATGGGGTTCTAAGTTGGTGTGCAATGCCCGCCGACATTTTGCCCATGGCTGCCAAGCGGTCTACCCGCTCGCTGTCTTCTAGGGTGCGCAAGTTGGCCGTGATGTCCTGAATTTGAATCACACTGCGCAAGCCCTCTTGCACGCGCTGGGCTTGAAGGGTGCGCAGGCCTGTGGGCGAGTTCAGATGAAATTCATCCGGTCCATGGCCAGGTTTCCAAGTGGTGGGCGTGGCCCATGCCTCGCCTGTTTTCAGCCCCGGGACCAATTGCTCTGCCGCTTGGTTGAAATGGCTGATTTTGTCGTTTTCAATCAGCACCACGGCAGCCGGTAAGGCATTGAGCAAGACGTTCAAGCGCTCATTGGCTTGGAAAAGATCGGCACTGAGGTCTTCAACTTTTCGGCTTAAGGTGGCGTACTGCTGCTCAAGGGCTTGGGATGCTTCAACAAAAAGCTCAAACGCCCCGGCAAGATCACTGGCTTGGGCGGGAGGCGTTGCTTTTTCTGAATTTGCCATCTTTGAAGCTTTTGATAATTTATCTGTTTGAAATTGATAATAAAAGTAAGATTGCGCTCAAAGTGAATGCTTTGTTGAATTTCAACGAGTCTGCAATCCAATATACCGCAATTTAAAAGAGCCGCAGGCCGCCGTAAAGGGGCCGCCCTAATAAGCAATGAACATTCTCCTGATTGAAGATGACGAGCAAATCGCTGACTTGGTGGTTTCGGCTTTCGATGTGGCCGGGGTCAAAACGCAAGTTGAAAGAGATGGGTTTAGGGGCCTTCGAACTGCCCTGCAACTTAATTTTGATGCCATTTTGTTGGATGTGGCGCTGCCCCTGATGGATGGTTTTCAAGTTCTAGAAGAAATTCGCCGTAACAGCTTAAGCACCCCCGTGATCATGCTGACAGCCTCTGTCGATTTACCCGATCGCTTGAAGAGTTTTGAAAAAGGCGCAGACGATTATTTGCCCAAGCCCTTTTACATGGAAGAGTTGATTGTTCGGGTGAAATCCATGATCAACAACAAGCGAGGCCGGGTAGAAATGACCCTGGTCCAAGGCGATTTGGCGCTAGACCGCTTTACGCGCGTGGCCACTTGGCAGGGCGAGAAAGCCACGCTGACACAACGTGAATATGTGCTGCTGGAATGCTTGATGATGTCGCCCGGTCAAATTTTTTCACGCGAGCAAATTTTGAAGCAAGTTTGGAATGTGGACTTCGACCCCGGAACCAATGTGGTCGATGTGTCGGTGCAACGACTGCGCAAAAAACTGTCCAATCCCAAACCAGACTCGGTCATTGCATTTCCCATTGAAACCATTCGCGGTGTGGGCTATCGATTTAAAGCGCAGTCTTAAACGCAACTCGAATCATGGTGCGCTCATTCAGGCTGAAGTTTTTAATCATCGCCGCCTTGCTGATTGTGCTTTTTGCATTCTTCACAAGGCTGAATGTCAGGACTTCTTCTGTCCAGCCCATTCACGAATTGCTGTATTCAAATTTCGCCAGCTATTTGCAGCTCACCATTAAAACTGAGGAAGTCAAAGTCGAAAATGACAAGGTGTCTTTGACGGCTGTGATGAGCCAAGAACATGTGCAAAGAGTTCAGCGAGATGTTGAAAAATATTTTGCAGAATTAAGTGAATTTAAAACACGGGTCTGGTTTAGTGGTTTTGCCAACCGACAGCAAATGGACATGCTGCAAGACCTGAAGTGGCGAAAACTGCAAACCGCGTCTGAGCACGAAACTGTAGAACTGGCCAAGACAAGTGCAGGTGGCTTTGATTGGGTGTTATTTAAAGTTTCGTTTCAAGACCAATATGTCATCACGGCAATTAATGCCGAGTCATTCCAAAAAAGATTCGATGCCATCATGGATGCCCGTGACAGCATCCTCAATTCGATGTGGCCTCTTTTGTTTTTGTACATTGCTTTGTGCACATGGGTCTTGACTGAATGGGTTATGCGGTCTTTGAAAAACTTGCAACTCAAGTTCAACGACATTCAATTGAAAACCAGCGATGCTGTTCTTTCTGAAAAAGATTTCGATCGTGAGTTTGCAAGCTTCGTGGGTTACTTCAACGATTTGATCAAACGGCTCCGATTTAATTTTGAACAAGCTTCCCGTTTCTCAAGCGACGCTGCGCACGAACTGCGCACACCCTTGACAGTGATTCGGGGCAATTTAAAACGCTTGCTTAACAGAGCGCCCGACAACAGCATGGAGCAAATGCAATTGTCAATGTTGTCAGATGAAGTAGAGCGCCTGATCTCAATCACCAACAAGTTGGTGCTGCTTTCTCAGGCGGATGGCCAAAACTTTAAGTTAGACATTCATGAGATCAAACTGCTTGATGCGATAGGCGTGATTGGCGAAGACATTCAAAGTCTTGTGCCAGACATTCAGTTTGAATTCAATGTCTCACCGGAAATTAAAATTTTGGCTGACCACAACCTGTTTCAGCAGATGCTGAATAACTTGATGAGCAATGCGATTAAATATTCACCGCCAGATGGCACCATTGTTTTCAAAGCCGAAACTGTGGGCAATCGGGTTGAGTTCTCATTGGCCAACACCACGTATCTGTCTTTGGACGGTTTAGACGATCGTGTTTTCCAGCGCTTTTACAGGCACCTGAATGAAGCCGATTCAAACCGCCAGTTGCCCAGAGGCGATGGGCTGGGGCTTAGCTTGTGCCAAGAAATTACCAAGGCCCATGGCGGCACCTTGACGCTGGAAAAAGGGCCTGACAATTGGATAAGGTTCAAAGTCCAATGGGAAAGTGCTTAATTAAAATGCTGTATTTGTACATTACGGCTGTGTAATGTTTGGTTTTCGTCAGTTAAAATTTGAAACAATGTGATTACATATGGAGGCACAGATTTAATTGGATGCTCCCAAAGTTCTCTCTCCAGATCGCGACGCTGTCGTTCTGTCTATGGGTGGTTCGGGCGCTGCAAAATTAGACACACCAACAGGTGTGATTGATTCTTTGCGCGAACGATTTCAGGCCCTCACAACCAACCAGCGCTTGTTCATGGGCTTAGGCTTTGCCGGCTTGGTCGTGGCTTTGAGCCTTGTTTTTTCAGCAGGTAGAAGCAACCAAGACTACCGCGTTCTGTTTGCCAATGTCAACGAAGGCGATGGCGCAGCCATCATTACAGCCTTGCAGCAGATGAACGTGCCCTACCAGTTCACGGAGGGCGGCGGCGCTATCACGGTACCCCAATCTTTGGTCTATGAAACGCGTTTGAAACTGGCAGGCCAAGGCTTGCCCAAAGCCGGAAACGTAGGCTTTGAACTTCTAGAAAACCAAAAATTTGGCACCAGCCAATTTGTAGAGCGCGTCAATTATTTGCGCGGCCTTGAAGGCGAGTTAGCGCGCAGTGTCAGCTCATTAGGGCAAGTCAAATCGGCACGCGTCCATTTGGCCGTGCCCAAACCCTCTGCATTTGTGCGCGTACAAGAGCGCCCAACCGCATCTGTCATTCTCACTTTGCACCCCGGCCGCATGTTAGACGGCCCCCAAATTGCGGCCATTGCCAGATTGGTCAGCTCTGCTGTGCCGGGCATGCGCGTGCAAGAGGTGTCCATCATAGACACCGAAG
>CAXNGF010000046.1:0-10247 GCA_964201905.1 Limnohabitans sp.
AATTTCATCCACCGCCGATTTGGCCGGGATCGTGGCTAGTACGGTCAAAACCCGCGAGCCGGGCAAGGACCCTGCAACGCGGACATTTCAGGCTCTTCGGATTTTCATCAACGCCGAGCTTGAGGAGCTTGAACAAGCGCTAGAGGCCAGCTTGAAAGTGCTGCAGCCCGGAGGCCGTTTGGTGGTGATCAGTTTTCATTCTTTGGAAGATCGCATCGTGAAGCAATTCATTGCGAAGCATTCCAAAGAGGTCTATGACCGGCGCGCACCTTTTGCTGTGCCGCAGCCTATGAAGTTGAAAGCGTTGGATCGAATTCGACCCAGTGACGCTGAAGTGGCAACCAATCCACGGTCTCGCAGCGCCATCATGCGTGTGGCTGAAAGAACGGCGGTGCTCGCATGACCCGCATGAATTTGTTCTTGGTCATCGCCATCATTTTATCGGCTATGTTTTTGGTGCACAGTCATTACGAAGCACGCCGCTCGTTCATGATTTTGGAAGCCGCCATGAAAGAGGCCACGCGTCTTGAGTTAGAGCACGAGCGTTTGCAGGTCGAGCGCCGTTCGCAAGCATCGCCGCTGCGCATTGAACAAATTGCCAAACAGCAATTGCAAATGCGTTTGGTCACACCGGGCATTACCCAGTATGTGAAGCAGCCTACTGATTTGCAAGCTAGCTCACAAAAAGTGGCTGCTCAAAAACCCGAAAAACCGACCGAGGCGAAGCCATGAGTCGCAGCGTTCAGCTTTCATCTAGCCCTTTGTTGGCCAGCAAAACGCCAGTTTGGCGCAGCAAACTCATTGTGGCGGCCATGGCCTTGGCCTTTGTGGGCTTGGCCGTTCGCGCAGCCTATGTTCAAGTGTTTGAAAACGCTTTTTACAAACGTCAAGGTGAAGTCCGCTTTGCCAGAACCTTGACATTGCCTGCCAACCGCGGACGCATTTTGGACCGCAATGGTTTGATTTTGGCTTCCAGTGTGCCTGCGCCAAGCGTGTGGGCCAACCCGGAAGAACTTGATCGCTCACCTGAGGGTTTGCGCCAGTTGGGCCAATTGCTAGAAATGTCGCCTTCTGAATTGGCTAAAAAATTAGAAAACGAAGACAAAACTTTTGTATGGCTGCGCCGACAAATGGACGAGCCAGTGGTAAAGCAAGTTTTGGCCTTGAACATCAAGGGCATCTACACCATCAAAGAATACAAACGTTTGTACCCCGAGGGCGAGTCAGCTGCGCACATCGTGGGCTTCACCAACGTGGAGGACAAAGGACAAGAGGGCATTGAGTTGGTTTTCCAAAATCAACTGTCTGGCAAACCGGGTGCACGTCGAGTCATCAAAGATCGGCTTGGCCGCGTGGTTGAAGATGTGGGTCAAATGACGCCGCCAGTTGATGGCGAAGATTTGCAATTGAGCATTGACAGCAAGGTTCAATTTTTTGCTTATCAAAAATTGCGCGAAGCGGTCCTTCAAAACAAAGCCAAGGCAGGCAGCGTGGTGGTCCTTGATGCGCAATCGGGTGAAGTGTTGGCATTGGCCAATTACCCAAGTTATTCACCCGACAAGCGTGTAAATTTAAGTGGCGAACAATTGCGCAATCGAGCGCTCACCGACAGTTTTGAGCCAGGCTCCACCATGAAACCTTTTGCCATTGCGTTGGCAATGGAAAAGGGCATCATCAAGCCAGAAACCATCATTCAAACTGCGCCTGGCAGCATCAACATCACCGGTTCTACCATCACTGATTCGCACCCCTATGGCGCTCTCACTGTCAATGAAGTGATACAAAAATCAAGCAACGTGGGAACAGTGAAAATTGCCATGCAAATGCAGCCACGGGAAATGTGGGAGATGTTCACCGCAGTTGGTTTGGGACAAAAACCGCAGCTGCCATTTCCAGGCGTTGTGAGTGGTCGTTTGCGTGCTGCAAAAACCTGGCGACCTGTAGAGCAAGCCACCATGAGTTATGGCTACGGCGTTTCGACCAGCTTGTTTCAAATGGCGCGGGCGTACACCATCTTTGCCAGTGATGGCAAATCTTTGCCCGTCACTTTGATTAAGAACGGGCAAATTCCCGCTGGAGTTCCTGTGATCAGTCCTGAAAATGCCAAGGCGATGCGGCACATGCTGAACTTGGCAGCAGGCCCAGGCGGCACGGCGCCCAAGGCGCAAGCCATTGGCTATTCTGTCGGTGGCAAAACTGGAACCGCACACAAGCAAGAAGGCAAAGGCTACGCTGGCAAAAAGTACCGAGGTGTGTTTGTTGGCATGGCGCCCATTGAGAACCCTCGCATCGTGGTGGCGGTCATGATTGATGAGCCTAGCAACGGTGCTTACTTTGGCGGCGATGTGGCCGCCCCCGTGTTCAGTCAAACCGTGCAGCAAAGCCTGCGCTTGTTGGGTGTCCAACCCGATATGAGTGTCAAGCCTCAAATTGTGGCCAATGCTGTGGAGGAGTCGTTCTGATGCAGACTTTGCACAGCCCTTCCCAAGCCGCTGAATGGTTGCGCCAACACGTGACGGGCGAGTTGTGCACAGACAGTCGTGCCATTCAAATAGGCGATGGCTTTATTGCTTGGCCTGGCATGGCCACCGATGGTCGTGCCTATGTCGCATCTGCATTTGAGCAGGGTGCCACAGCTTGCTTGGTAGAAGCACAAGACTGTTTGCAATGGCATTCGGCCTGGCAAACAGTGGCAGACAAAGTGCCAACTCAAGTGGCTGCTTATTCAGGTTTGAAGGCAGACACAGGCTGGATTGCAGACGCCTATTACGAGCAACCCAGTCAAGCATTGAAGGTGTTGGCTGTCACGGGCACCAATGGCAAAACCTCCACCACTTGGTGGCTGGCACAGGCACTCAATGCCATGAAGGTGGCTGTTGAGGGGGAGGCTCGTGCACCTCGTTGTGCAGTTGTAGGAACACTAGGTGTTGGGCAGCCATCCAACTTAATTTCGACGGGCATGACCACCCCAGATCCTGTTTTATTGCAAGCGCAGTTTAGAAAATTTGTATCAGCAGGCATCACACACTGTGCCATCGAAGCCAGCTCCATCGGCATTGCTGAACAGCGCTTGGCCGGCACCCGCATTCAATTGGCCTTGTTGACCAATTTCACACAAGATCATTTGGACTATCACGGCTCTATGGCTGCCTATTGGCAAGCCAAGCTGGCGCTTTTTGCTTGGCCAGAACTTGAAGTGGCCGTGATCAATGTCGATGATGCGCAAGGTGCCCAGTTGGCAGCAGATTTGTCCCAGAGAGCTTTGACAGCAGGCAGTGCTCAAGTGATTGATCTGTGGACTTGCTCTAGTCGAGGACAGAACGCCCGATTGCAAGCACGTCATTTGACCAGGAACTTGACTGGTTTGGCCTTCGATGTGATCGAGGGTCCTGAATGTGTTCACCTCCAAACGTCATTGATGGGGGATTACAACGTCGACAATATGCTCGGCGTCATTGCTGCATTGCGAGCCTTGAAATACAACTTGCTTCAAATCGTTCAAATTTGTGCGCAACTCAAAGCCGTACCTGGCCGCATGGAAAAAGTCTCTGGTGTGGAAGGGCTCGAACTGCCTCTGACTGTGGTTGATTATGCGCACACTCCTGATGCTGTTACGCAAACTTTGTTGGCACTGAAACCGCTGGCAGAAGCTTTGGGCTCTCAACTTTGGTGTGTCTTGGGTTGTGGTGGTGATCGAGATGCCAGCAAGCGCCCCCTGATGGCTGCTGCTGCTGAGTCTGTGGCTCACCAATTGGTCTTAACCAGCGACAACCCCCGCAGCGAATTGCCTGCCCAAATTCTGCAAGACATGCGTGAAGGTTTAAAAGCACCCGACAAAGCGCATTTGGAACTTGATCGTCGCAAAGCTATTGTTCAAACCATCATGCAGGCAGGACAGCATGATGTGATTTTAATTGCAGGCAAAGGCCATGAGGACACCCAAGAAATTGCAGGCGTGAAGTACCCCTTCGATGATCGCTTGCACGCGCATGACGCACTGGTCAAGCGCGCAAATGGTTTAAAGCAGGTGGGGGCTCAGTCATGAACATGACCTTGACTCAGCTTCAAACTTGGTTGCCTCAAGCCGTGGCCGTTGCGGGTACTTTGGACGCTGCTCTTATGACTCACAGCTTGATCAAAGCTGTGCGCACCGACAGCCGCAGTGTGATCGCAGGCGATTTGTTTGTCGCACTCAAGGGTGATCAATTTGATGGCACAGCTTTCTTGGCCCAAGCTCAACGGCAAGGCGCAGTAGCCGTTTTGTTTGAAGCGCAAGACGCTCTAAAGGGTGAGCATCTTCAGTACCTGAATGAGGTTTCAGTGCCTGCATTCTGCGTGCCCAATGCGCGTGCCGCTTTGGGGCAATTGGCTGCCCAATGGCGTCGTCAATTTAGCTTGGATCTCATTGGGGTGACCGGCAGCAATGGCAAAACCACCGTGACTCAAATGATTGCCTCGGTTTTGCGCGCCGATGCTTCTTGCCCTTCATTGTCGACACAAGGCAACTTGAACAACGAAATTGGCGTGCCCCTCACTTTGTTCAATCTGCGCCCAGAGCATGGCCGTGCCGTGGTGGAGTTGGGCATGAACCATCCCGGTGAAATTGAGGTGCTGACCCGGTATGCCCAGCCCACCATTGGTTTGGTGAACAACGCACAACGTGAGCATCAAGAGTTCATGGCTACCGTGGAAGCGGTAGCCATTGAAAACGCGGAAGTGATTCGGAACTTGCCTGCCCAAGGAGTGGCTGTTTTTCCGGCACAAGATACTTTTACCGATCTTTGGAAAAAATTGGCAGGCGATCGTCAAGTCTTGACATTTGGCTTCACGCAAGGCGATGTTCAAGCGCATGACATTGCTTGGGTCAATGGCGCATGGTCGTTTGAATTGACAAGCGCCCATGCTGCAAGCGCCTGTCGCTTGAACATTGCGGGTCGGCACAATATTTTGAATGCCTTGGCGGCTGCGGCCTGTGCATTGGCAGCAGGCATGAGCCTTTCAGCCATTGTCAAAGGACTTGAAAGTTTCGAGCCTGTCAAAGGACGCTCCAAATCTTCTGAGTGGCAATTTGATGGTCATGCGTTTACCTTGGTTGACGACACCTACAACGCCAACCCCGACTCTGTTCGGGCGGCCATTGAGGTGTTGGCTGAACTGCCTGCGCCGCGTTTATTGGTTCTGGGCGACATGGGTGAAGTGGGTCAGCAAGGCCCTCAATTTCATGAAGAAGTGGGCGCCTACGCCAAAGCGTCGGGCGTTCAAGCCTTGTTCACTTTGGGTGATCTTTGCACCCACAGCAGCCAAGCCTTTGAGGGCGCCCAACACTTTTCAGACATGGGCAGTTTGCAACAAGCCGTGCTCTTGCAAATTTCGACCTTCAACAGTGTGCTGGTCAAGGGATCGCGGTTTATGAAAATGGAACGAGTCGTGGATGCTTTGCGCAACAGGCTTGAGCAAGCTCAGGTCTTAGAAAGAGAGTCCATCCATGCTGCTTAATTTAGCGCAATGGTTACAAAGCTTGTCCCCGGAATGGGGTTTCTTGCGTGTCTTCCAATACATTACTTTCCGCGCAGTGATGGCGGCCATGACTTCATTGCTGATTGGCCTTCTGGCAGGACCCGCAGTCATCCGTCATCTGACGGCGCTCAAAATTGGCCAACCCATTCGGGGCTATGGCATGGAGACGCACATGGCTAAAAGCGGCACACCCACCATGGGTGGTGTGCTGATCTTGTTGTCCATTGCCATCAGCACCCTGCTGTGGTTTGACTTGTCCAATCGCTTTGTGTGGATTGTGCTCATTGTGACCTTGGGATTTGGCGCGATTGGCTGGGTTGATGACTGGCGCAAGGTGGTCAACAAAGACCCCGAGGGCATGCGTTCTCGCGAAAAATATTTTTGGCAATCGGTCATTGGCTTGTTGGCGGCGCTTTATTTGGTTTTCAGTATTTCTGAAAGCTCCAACCTGCGTGTGTTTGATTTGTTTGTGAGCTGGGTCATTTCTGGTTTCGATGTGGACTTGCCACCTAAAGCAGGCTTGATGGTGCCATTTTTCAAAGAAGTGAGTTACCCCTTAGGCGTTTTTGGGTTCATGGTTCTGACTTACTTGGTCATTGTGGGCTCAAGCAATGCTGTCAACTTGACCGATGGACTCGATGGTTTGGCCATCATGCCTGTGGTGATGGTGGGCTCGGCACTGGGTGTGTTTGCGTATGTGACGGGCAGTTCGGTCTACGCCAAATATTTGTTCCTGCCCTACATTCCCGGCACGGGTGAGTTGATGATCTTTTGCGCTGCCATGGCTGGCGCAGGTTTGGCATTTCTGTGGTTCAACACACACCCTGCGCAAGTCTTCATGGGAGATGTGGGTGCGCTGGCCTTGGGCGCTGCACTGGGAACCATTGCTGTGATTGTTCGACAAGAAATTGTGCTGGCCATCATGGGCGGAATTTTTGTGGCTGAAGCCTTGTCAGTGATGGCGCAAGTTTCGTATTTCAAATATTCCAAAAAGAAATATGGCGAAGGTCGGCGAATTTTGAAGATGGCCCCTTTGCACCATCATTTTGAAAAGAGTGGCTGGAAAGAAACCCAAGTGGTTGTGCGTTTTTGGATTATCACCATGCTGCTTTGCTTGGTGGGCCTGTCGACTTTGAAGCTGCGTTAAACATGAAATACCTTCAAGGCCAAAACATCTTGATTCTGGGGCTGGGAAGCTCTGGGCTGGCCATGGCACGTTGGTGTGCAGAGATGGGTGCGGCTGTGACGGTGGCAGATACACGCGAAGCGCCCCCCAATTTGCTTGTTTTAAACAGTGAGTTGCCCGAAGTTGAATTCAAGTCAGGCCCCTTTGAGGCCAATTTGATTGAAGGCACGGCAGTCCGTGCTGTCTTTGCCAGTCCAGGACTTGCGCCCGTCGAAACGGCAACTGTCTTTGAGGCTGCTAAAGCCATGGGGCTTTGGATTGGCGGCGAGTTAAGTTTGTTTGTGCAGGCCTTGCAAAATCTAAAGGCCACACAAGACTATGCACCTCAGGTCTTGGCCATCACAGGGACCAACGGTAAAACGACTGTGACGGCACTCACAGGTCGTTTGCTTGAACGGGCTGGCAAAACCGTTAAGGTGGCAGGCAACATTGGCCCCACTTTGCTAGACAGCTTGCGTTTGTCACTGGCAATAGAGCTCCCAGAGGTTTGGGTCTTGGAGTTGTCCAGTTTTCAACTCGACAACGCTGGCCCCTTTGAACCCAGTGCCGCCACAGTCTTGAACATCACACAAGACCATTTAGATTGGCATGGCAGCATGGCGGCCTACGCCGCCGCCAAAGAAAAAATATTTGGCGTCCACACCTTGATGATTTTGAACCGCGATGATGCTCGTGTGATGGCCATGTTGCCAGAGCCTGTTCGCGCTAAATTGCAAAAACCTGTAGTTCGAGCGCATGTCACCTATGGTGCTGAAATGCCTCAACGCCCTGGTGACTTTGGCCTGGAAACTGTCAACGGCATGACTTGGTTGGTGCGCGCCCTTGAGTCAGATGAAACACGTCGCTTGCGCAAAGGCGAAGTTGAGGAAATTCACATTCAACGTTTGATGCCAGCCGATGCGCTGCGCATTCGGGGTCGCCACAACGCAGTGAATGCATTGGCTTCATTGGCCTTGGCCACCAGCACGGGTGCCAGCTTGGCATCGATGTTGTTTGGTTTGCGCGAATACAAAGGCGAACCACACCGAGTGGAGCCTGTGGCCATTGTGAATGAAGTTGAATATTTTGATGACAGCAAAGGCACCAACGTAGGCGCAACTGTGGCTGCCTTGGTGGGCTTAGGCACCGAGCGTCGTGTGGTGGTTATTTTGGGTGGTGATGGCAAAGGTCAAGACTTTTCACCTTTGGCAGAACCCGTGGCAAGGTACACGCGCGCAGTGGTGTTAATCGGTCGAGATGCACCGCTCATTCGCGAAGAAATTAAAGCGTGTGGCGTTCCATTGATAGATGCCAACAGCATGCTGGAAGCTGTGAATGCTGCCAAGGACATTGCGCAAACAGGCGATGCCGTTTTGTTGTCGCCAGCATGTGCCAGCTTTGACATGTTCCGCGACTATCCGCACCGTGCGCAGGTTTTCTGTCAAGCGGTGGCTGATATTGCAGATGCGCTTGGCCAGCCCATGGAGAACGCGCTATGACCGAGATGTGGTCTCGCATGTTGGCTTGGGGCGGTGGTGTGTTCAGCCGCTCGGGTGGTGCTGGCCGACTGCAAGGTGCAGCTGAAGGCGTGCTGCCTGTTAATTTGGGCAGCTACGACTATGCCAAAAACGCTTCAGCTCAGGGCAAGATTCAAAACATCGATCAGACCATGGTCTGGGTGGTGGTGGCGCTGTTGATGTGGGGCATGGTCATGGTGTATTCGGCCAGCATTGCCATGCCGGACAACCCCAAATTTGCCAAATATTCACAAACGCACTTCTTGGTGCGACACATCATTTCTATTTGTATTGGATTTGGTGTTGCGCTTTTGGCTTTTCAAGTTCCTTTGGAAACTTGGGAGAAAAATGCCAGGCCCTTGTTCATTTTTTCCCTGGTCCTTTTGGCCGCAGTTCTGATTCCTTTTATCGGCAAAGGTGTGAATGGTGCACGTCGATGGATTTCCTTGGGTGTGATGAACTTTCAACCTTCTGAGTTCGCCAAGTTGGCCGTCATCATTTACGCATCCGACTACATGGTGCGCAAGATGGAAGTGAAAGAACGCTTCTTCCGCGCTGTTCTGCCAATGGGCGCAGCAGTGGCCTTGGCCGGTATCTTCTTGTTGGCTGAACCTGACATGGGTGCCTTCTTGGTGATTGCCATCATTGCCATGGGTATCTTGTTTTTAGGCGGTGTCAATGCCCGGATGTTCTTCTTGATTTTGGCCATCTTGGTATTTGCCTTTGCCATGATGATTGCTGCATCACCATGGCGCCGTGAGCGGATTTTTGCGTACCTCGATCCTTGGGATCCCACTCACACTTTGGGCAAAGGCTATCAGTTGTCGCACTCGCTTATTGCCATTGGCCGTGGGGAAATTTTTGGTGTGGGCTTGGGTGGCAGTGTTGAAAAACTGCATTGGTTACCAGAAGCGCACACCGATTTCTTGCTGGCTGTCATTGGAGAAGAGTTTGGCTTGGTGGGCGTGGTTGCCGTGATTGGCATGTTCTTGTGGCTCAGCCGCCGCATCATGGTCATTGGCCGTCAAGCCTTGGCCCTTGATCGAACCTTTGCAGGTTTGGTGGCGCAGGGTGTTGGTATTTGGATTGGGTTCCAGTCCTTCATCAACATGGGTGTTAACTTGGGTGCATTGCCCACCAAAGGTTTGACCTTGCCGCTCATGAGTTATGGCGGGTCGGCAATTTTGATGAACTTGATCGCCATTGCCATCGTGCTTCGAATTGATGCCGAGAACAAACAAATGATGCGAAGGGGCCGAACATGAGTCACTGCGCATTGATCATGGCGGGCGGTACAGGTGGACACATTTTCCCAGGTTTGGCAGTGGCTGAATCTTTGCGAGATGCAGGATGGCGCGTGCATTGGTTGGGTGTGCCGGGCAACATGGAAAGTCAATGGGTTCCAGAGCGGGGTTTTCCCTTTGAGCCAGTGTCGTTTGGCGGTGTGCGCGGCAAGGGTTTGACCAGTTTGGTTTTCTTGCCTTTGAAGTTGCTCAAAGCTTTCTGGCAAAGCATTCAAGTGGTTCGACGCGTGAAGCCCGATGTGGTGGTGGGCCTGGGTGGCTACATCACTTTTCCGGGCGGCATGATGTCAGTTCTTTTGGGCAAACCTTTGGTCTTGCACGAACAAAACTCAGTGGCTGGCATGGCCAATAAAGTATTGGCTGGCGTGGCAGACCGCATTTACAGCGCTTTCCCCAATGTCTTGAAAAATGCCATTTGGGTGGGCAATCCTTTGCGCCAAGATTTTTTGAATAAACCTGCACCTGCTTTGCGTTTTGCAGGCCGCACAGGCCCCCTCAAGTTGTGGGTGGTCGGCGGCAGTTTGGGTGCTCAAGCTTTGAATGACTTGGTGCCCAAGGCATTGGCTTTGTTGCCAGAACACAAGCGTCCGGTTGTGGTCCATCAAAGTGGCGCCAAGCAAATTGAAGCGCTGCAAGCAAATTACGCCAAAGCAGGTGTGCAGGCCGAACTCACGCCCTTCATAGACGATACGGCACAAGCTTTTGCAGAGGCTGATCTGATTATCTGCCGCGCCGGAGCTAGCA
>CAXNGF010000047.1:0-10241 GCA_964201905.1 Limnohabitans sp.
CAACCCCTTTGTAGCGGGTGCACGGGGCTTTATCGATGACGTCATTCAACCTAGCGAAACACGAAAACGCATCTGCCGTTCCTTGGTGATGTTGAAAGACAAGAAGGTTGAAAACCCATGGCGCAAGCACGGCAACATTCCGCTTTAAGCGCAATGACTGAAACCGCTTGAACTGAAACGCCATAAGGAAAAAATTATGTTTACCAAAATTTTGATAGCCAACCGCGGTGAAATTGCTTGCCGGGTCATTGCCACCGCCAAGAAAATGGGCATCGCTACCGTGGCCGTTTATTCTGACGCCGACAAAGAAGCTCGCCATGTGTTGCTGGCAGACGAAGCTGTGCTGTTGGGCCCCGCCCCTTCGCGCGAATCTTATTTGGTGGCCGACAAAATCATTGCAGCGGCCAAAGCCACAGGCGCACAAGCCATTCACCCTGGCTATGGTTTCTTGTCTGAAAACGAAGCCTTCTCTAAGCGCTGTGAAGACGAAGGCATTGCCTTTATTGGCCCACGCCACTTTTCCATCGCTGCCATGGGCGACAAAATTGCTTCTAAGAAGTTGGCCATCGAAGCCAAGGTCAATACCATTCCCGGTTACAACAATGCCATTGACTCGGCAGAAGCTGCAGTTGAAATTGCCAAGGGCATAGGCTACCCCGTCATGATCAAAGCCTCGGCTGGCGGTGGTGGTAAAGGCTTGCGCGTAGCCTTCAACGACAAAGAAGCTTTTGAAGGTTTTACGTCCTGTAAAAATGAAGCTCTTAACTCCTTTGGCGATGACCGCGTGTTCATCGAGAAATTTGTAGAAGAACCAAGGCACATTGAAATTCAAGTCTTGGGTGACAGCCACGGCAATGTGATTTACTTGAACGAACGCGAGTGCTCCATTCAAAGGCGTCACCAAAAAGTGATTGAAGAAGCGCCGTCACCTTTCATCAGCGATGCCACACGCATTGCCATGGGCGAGCAAGCAGTTGCTTTGGCCAAAGCCGTGCAGTACCAATCGGCCGGCACCGTTGAGTTTGTGGTGGGCAAAGACCAAAGCTTTTACTTTCTAGAGATGAATACCCGCTTGCAGGTAGAGCACCCAGTGACCGAGGCCATCACAGGCATTGATTTGGTAGAGATGATGATTCGCGTGGCCAATGGCGAAAAATTGCCAATGACGCAAGCCGATGTGAAACGCAACGGCTGGGCCATTGAGTGCCGCATCAATGCCGAAGATCCTTTCCGCAATTTCTTGCCCTCTACAGGGCGCTTGGTACGCTTCCAAACCCCTGTGCAAACAATGTTCCAGTCGAACACGCAAGACCTCTTGGGTGTGCGCGTAGACACAGGCGTGCAAGATGGTGGCGAGATTCCCATGTTCTACGATTCAATGATTGCCAAACTCATTGTGCATGGCACCGATCGCAACGATGCCATTGCCAAAATGCGCGAAGCACTCAATGGCTTTGTGATTCGGGGTATCAGTTCCAACATTCCATTCCAAGCGGCCTTGCTGGCCCACCCTAAATTTGTGGCGGGTGACTTCAACACAGGATTCATTGCAGAAAACTACGGGCATGGTTTCCGCGCTGAAGACGTACCCCACAATGACCCTGATTTCTTGGTTGCCTTGGCGGCATTTGTTCGACGCAAATCACGGGAGCGTGCTGCCAACCTCAGCGGTCAGTTGCCCGGCTATGACGTTCAAATCGGCCATGACTACAGCGTGGTTGTATTGGGTGCCAAAGGCAATAACCGTTACATCGCGGTTCACGTGGACGAGTTTCGCGGTCAAAGTGGCAAGGCCATCATCAAGGTAGGTGAAAATCACTACATCATTGAAAGTCATTCGCGTCTTAACGATATTCGCATTTCGGGCAGCGTCAATGGCAAACCCTTCACAGCACAAGTAGAACGTGGCACACCCAAGAACCCGTTGGCTTTGCAAATTCAAC
This sequence comes from Limnohabitans sp., assembly GCA_964201905.1. Classification (GTDB taxonomy): domain Bacteria; phylum Pseudomonadota; class Gammaproteobacteria; order Burkholderiales; family Burkholderiaceae_C; genus Limnohabitans_A. The sequence continues at coordinate 1,944 of CAXNGF010000047.1, forward strand.
ACAACGGCACTCGCATCGAAGCCCTGGTGGTGTCGCCTCGCATGGCTGAGTTGCACCAAATGATGCCTTTCAAAACACCACCAGACATGAGCCGGTTTGTGTTGTCACCCATGCCAGGTTTGCTGGTCAATGTGGCCGTGACACCAGGACAAAGAGTTCAAGCGGGAGAGCGTGTGGCTGTGATTGAAGCCATGAAGATGGAAAACATTTTGTTTGCTGCCCACGATGCTGTCGTGAAAAAAGTCATGGCAACACAAGGTGAGTCACTCACTGTAGACCAAGTCATTGTAGAGTTTGAAGCATGAGCACTATTTCTCGACCCTTTAAAGTTTTGGGCATTCAGCAAATCGCCATTGGTGGCACTGACAAACTCAAACTGCAGAAGCTTTGGATCGATATGTTTGGTCTAGAGATGACGGGCACCTACAAAAGTGATCGAGAAAATGTTGATGAAGACATTTGCGCCATGGGCGTAGGCCCTTTAAAGATAGAAGTTGATTTAATGCAACCCTTGGATCTAGAAAAAAAACCGGCGGTGCATGCGACGCCTTTGAATCACGTTGGTTTGTGGATTGACAATTTGGCGGTGGCCGTTGAGTGGCTCACCCGACAAGGCGTTCGATTTGCACCTGGCGGTATTCGCAAGGGGGCAGCAGGCTTTGACATTTGCTTCATTCATCCCAAAGGCAGCGAAGAACTGCCCATTGGTGGTGAAGGCGTGTTGATTGAACTGGTGCAAGCTCCCGAAGAAGTGGTCAAAGCATTTAGCGCTTTGGCAGCACAGTACGCCTAAAAAAATCAAGACTTCTGACGTGCCTTGGCTTTGGCCAAAGCCGCTTCAATGATGGCCCGTTTGCGGGCCATTTCTTTGTATGCATTGTCAGAACTCATGGCTTGCCCTGTGGCGGGGTCGGCATCGAAACGTGTGTGATTCGCCAAATCGGCCAGTTTCATTTCAGCTTTGGCTTGTTGCCTGCTTGCGTGCTCTTTGTCTTCTTCGATTAGCCGTGTTTGTCGGCCTTCATAACGCTTGCGAGCTTGTTGAGCCAACTCTGGCGACCAAGCAGACCAGCCGGTGCGATCGTTCAAGATGGGGACCATCTCAATGCAATCGACTGGGCAAACGGGCAAACACAGATCACAACCTGTGCAGGCCGATTCGATCACGGTGTGCATGACCTTGTTGCTGCCCAAAATGGCATCGGTGGGGCAGGCCTTGATGCACAGCGTGCAACCAATGCACCATGCCTCGTCAATCACGGCCACAGTCATGGGGCCTTCTGTGCCATTGTCAGGATTGAGGGGCAGTGCAGGACGACCAGTTATTTGAGACAAAACGGCAATGCCCTCAAGGCCCCCAGGAGGGCATTGATTGATGGGGGCGTTGTCTTGTGCAATGGCCTGTGCGTAGGCCTTGCAATCGGGAAAGCCGCAGCGGGTGCACTGCGTTTGAGGCAGCGCATCGTTGATGCGTTCAGCCAGTGAGATCACTTTTTGCGTGAAGGAACTTTTTTGGCTACGGCTTTCACCGCGCGTTTGGCTGTTGGCTTTGCAGCTGATTGAGTAGCTGCTTTTTTCTTTGGACCCAAATCGTTGTGCGCCAAAATGAATTTGACAACTGCCGGATACACCACTTCGCGCCAACGGCGACCACTGAAAATGCCGTAGTGACCTGCACCAGCAACTTCTAAATGCTGACGATTGGCTGGTTTGATGTTGCTGCACAAACCATGTGCTGCTGCGGTTTGACCCGAACCAGAAATGTCGTCCAACTCGCCTTCAACCGTTAGCATGGCTGTAGTGCTGATGTCTTGTGGGCGAACCAATTCGTTTTTGCCTTGGACATTTTTAACGTTCCAAGTACCGTGCACCAAACTGTAGTCTTGGAAAACAGTTTTGATGGTTTCCAAATAGTAATCGGCGTCCATGTCTAGCACAGCGTTGTACTCGTCGTAGAACTTTCGGTGCGCTTCGGTGCTAGCGTCATCGCCCTTGATCAGGTCTTTGAAGTAGTCGTAATGGCTGGTGGCATGCCTATCGGGGTTCATGGCCACAAAGCCGGTGTGCTGCAAGAAACCAGGATACACGCGACGACCGGCACCTGGGAAGTTACTGGGCACTTTGTAAATCACATTGTTTTCAAACCACTCGAAACTCTTGTTAGTAGCCAAGTTGTTGACAGAGGTGGGCGACTTGCGCGCATCAATGGGGCCGCCCATCATAGTCATGGTCAATGGTGTGGTTTCTCCGCGTGATGCCATGAGTGACACAGCAGCCAACACGGGCACTGTGGGTTGGCAAACGCTGATCACGTGGCAATTGCCGTAAGTGCCTTGCAAATGGCGAATGAACTCTTGAATATAGTTCACATAGTCGTCAAGGTGAAACTCGCCTTCAGCCAATGGCACCAAGCGTGCGTTTTTCCAATCGGTGATGTAAACCTTGTGATCTTTCAACATGGTCTTGACCGTGTCACGCAGCAAAGTGGCGTAGTGGCCAGACAATGGCGCCACGATGAGCACTGCGGGTTGGCCCTTCAGGCCAGTCAAAGTGGTGGCATCGTCTGTGAAACGTTTGAAGCGGCGCAACTCACAAAACGGTTTGTCAATTTCAATGCGCTCATGAATGGCAATATCAACTTTGCCAATCTGCACAGTGCGAATGCCAAACTCTGGCTTCACATAATCTTTGCCCAAGCGGTGCATCAGTTCATAGCCTGCCGACACGCGATGAGCCAATTGTGATTGGCCAAAAGGGTTCAGCGGATTGCTGTACATCTTGGCGGCGGTGTGTGCCAAGTCTGCAAAGGGCTCCATGATGGAGCGTTGAGTTTCGTAGATTTGGTAAAGCATGGCTTGAAACCCCTTAATTTATTGCACTGCAGCAATATAGCAGTTGTGGTGACAGCAAAGTGGAGTAGCGCCCCTAATTTCGGTCAAATGGGCGACAGCCATGCGCCTAGTTTGTAAATTTAGATCACCTTGGCAATGGCTTGGCAAACATAGTCAATGTTTTTGCTGTTCAAAGCTGCCACGCACATGCGGCCCGTGTCGGTGCCATAAACCCCAAATTCGGAGCGCAGTCGCACCATTTGGTCTTTGTTCAGGCCTGAATAGCTGAACATGCCAATTTGGGTGGTGATGAAACTCATGTCTTGCTTCACACCGGCGGCTTTAAGGCCATCGACCAGCTTTTGGCGCATGGCCTTGATGCGAACCCGCATTTCACCCAATTCTTTTTCCCAAGTGGCGCGCCACTCGGGGTTGGCCAACACGGCTGCTACCACGGACCCACCGTGAATAGGTGGGTTGGAGTAATTGGTGCGAATCACAATTTTGAGCTGGCTGAGTACTCGGCCGCATTCTTCTTTGTCGGCGCAAAGCACAGACAAAGCGCCTACGCGCTCACCGTACAAGCTGAAGCTCTTGGAGAAAGAAGTGGAAATCAAGAAGTTAAGGCCCGCCGCCACAAACTTTCCAATGACGGCGCCGTCTTCTTCAATGCCATGGCCGAAGCCTTGATAGGCCATGTCAAGGAATGGGGTTAGGTTTTTCGCCTTGACCACCCCAATCACTTGGTCCCATTGGGAGGCGGTGATGTCGTAGCCCGTAGGGTTGTGGCAGCAAGCGTGCAAGACCACAATGGTGCCGGCTGCTGCAGCGTTCAAGCTGGCCAACATGCCTTCAAAGTTCACACCGCGTTTTTCGGCATCGTAGTACGCATAGCTGTCAACTTGAAAACCTGCACCGGCAAACAGGGCGCGGTGATTTTCCCAGCTGGGGTCAGAAATCATAACCTTGGCATTGGGGCTGATTTTCTTCAGAAAGTCGGCGCCAATTTTGAGACCGCCTGTGCCGCCAATGCCTTGAACGGTGGCTACGCGGCCAGAGGCTACTGGCTCGCTGTCTGCACCAAACACCAGGCTCTTGACAGCTGCGTCGTAGGCGGCGATGCCGTCGATGGGCAAATAGCCACGGGCTGTGGGCTTGTCCATCATGGCTTTTTCGGCGAATTGCACACAATCAAGAAGGGGAAGTTTGCCGTTGTCGTCGAAATAAACGCCCACACCCAAGTTCACTTTGTTGGGGTTGGTGTCGGCTGCAAATTGTTCGTTCAAACCCAAGATAGGATCGCGGGGGGCCATTTCGACGGCGGTAAACAGAGACATGAAAAAGTCCTTGTGGGATGTTGTAAAAGCAGTTTCTGGCTGGCAGAAACCCAAAACCTAGGTTAGGCTTTAGGGTTGCCCCTAATTTTAACGGCTCTTTCACCCATTTTGGCCGCCAAATTCGCCTAACTTTGTCCTGTTTGCTGCTCGACTTTTCCCAATCAAAGAGATCCATGGTCCTGCCTTCCATTGAAAACAAAACGCCCTTAGAAGCGGTGCCCTATGTGGCGCCTGAGGGCCAGTTTGTGCACTATGAAGGCTCGCCCTTTGAGTTGTACCAACCCTATCCCCCTGCAGGCGATCAACCCACGGCCATAGTTCAGTTGGTGGAAGGCTTGAACGACGGCGAAGTGTTTCAAACTTTGTTGGGCGTTACAGGTTCTGGCAAAACCTTCACCATGGCCAATGTCATTGCGCAAATGGGCAAGCCGGCCATTGTGTTCGCACCCAACAAAACATTGGCTGCGCAGTTGTATTCAGAATTTAGAGAGTTCTTTCCCAAAAATGCGGTGGAGTATTTCGTCAGTTATTACGACTACTACCAGCCCGAAGCTTATGTGCCGCAGCGCGACTTGTTCATTGAAAAAGACTCCGCCATCAACGAGCACATTGAGCAAATGCGATTGTCGTGTACCAAGAGCTTGATGGAACGCCGAGACGTGGTCATTGTGGCCACAGTGTCGGCCATCTATGGCATTGGCGAGCCCGAGAGTTATCACCGCATGATCATGACTTTGCGCACGGGCGACAAAGTGGGACAGCGCGATGTGATCTCGCAACTCATTCGCATGCAATACCAACGCAACGACCAAGACTTCAGCCGTGGCAAATTTCGTGTTCGCGGTGACACCATCGATGTGTTTCCCGCCGAACATTCTGAACTTGCGGTCCGCATTGAATTGTTTGATGAAGAAGTAGACAGCCTGCAATTGTTCGATCCACTCACAGGGCGCATTCGTCAAAAAATTCCGCGATTCACGGTATATCCTTCAAGCCATTACGTAACCCCGCGCGACAAGGTTTTGGCGGCTGTGGAAACCATCAAAGTAGAGTTGGCAGAGCGACTTAAAGAGTTGGTGGGCATGGGCAAGTTGGTAGAAGCTCAGCGCTTGGAACAACGTACTCGATTCGATTTGGAAATGCTCAGCGAAGTCGGGCACTGCAAAGGCATTGAAAACTACACACGTCATTTATCCGGTGCTGCGCCAGGCGCTGCGCCCAGCACATTGACAGATTACATGCCCCAAGATTCTTTGATGTTCTTGGACGAGAGTCATCAAATGATTGGGCAGCTTAACGCCATGTACAACGGCGACCGCGCGCGCAAAACCACGCTGGTGGAATACGGCTTTCGATTGCCCAGCGCCTTGGACAACCGGCCGCTTAAATTTGAAGAATTTGAAACCAAAATGCGCCAATGTATTTTTGTGTCGGCCACACCCGCCGATTATGAAAAAACGCATGCAGGCAAAGTGGTTGAGCAGGTGGTGAGGCCCACTGGATTGGTTGACCCTGAAGTGGAAGTACGCCCCGCCATTCACCAAGTGGACGACGTGCTGCAAGAAATTCGAATTCGAGCAGACAAACACGAGCGTGTGCTCATTACCACGCTCACCAAACGCATGGCAGAACAGCTCACTGACTACCTGTCAGACAACGGTGTGAAAGTTCGCTATTTGCACTCTGATATTGACACGGTGGAGCGCGTTGAAATTTTGCGAGATTTACGCTTAGGCGCATTTGATGTGCTGGTGGGCATCAACTTGTTGCGCGAAGGCTTGGACATTCCTGAGGTGTCTTTGGTGGCTATTTTGGACGCCGACAAAGAAGGCTTCCTGCGCTCCGAGCGAAGCCTCATTCAAACCATCGGCCGTGCCGCGCGCAACCTTCATGGCCGTGCCATTTTGTATGCCGACCGCATGACCGAGTCCATGAAAAAAGCCATTGGCGAAACAGAGCGCCGTCGCACCAAGCAAGTGGCCCACAACTTGGCCATGGGCATCACACCACGCAGCATTGTGAAAGAAGTGCGCGACCTGATTGATGGGGTTTACAGCGAGAAGGCCGGTAAGGAAGCCGATCGCCTAGAAAAAGAAGCCGTTCAACGCGCCAAAGTAGAGGACATGAGCGAGAAAGATGTGTCCAAGGCCATTAAGCAGCTTGAAAAACAGATGATGGAGCACGCCAAAAACCTCGATTTCGAGAAGGCTGCCCAGGTTCGAGATCAGCTTCAAATGCTCAAGGCCCAGGCATTTGGGGCTCCAGGCACCGACAACGTGGTGGTGTTGAAGGCATAAAGACCTTCAATTCGTATCCCTACTAATCTGGTCAAGTTCTGCTATAGTCGAGCAAATTAGTCAACATCCTAGGAAACAGCCATGCGTCTTACTACCAAAGGTCGATTTGCGGTAACCGCCATGATCGATTTGGCCCTGCGACACCATTCTGGCCCCGTCACGCTGGCGGCCATTAGCCAAAGGCAAGAAATCTCTCTTTCCTACTTAGAGCAGTTGTTTGGCAAGCTCCGACGTCACCAATTGGTCGAGTCCACACGCGGCCCTGGCGGTGGTTACACATTGGCCAAAAAAGCTTCAGAAATTACTGTGGCCGATATCATTTTGTCGGTTGACGAGCCCATCGATGCCACCCATTGTGGCGGCAAAGAAAACTGCCACGGCAGCAGCGGACGTTGTATGACTCACGATTTGTGGTCGGCTTTGAACTCACGCATGGTCGAGTTTTTAGACTCCGTCAACTTGCAAAAATTGGTGGACGACCAATTGGCAGCCGGCCACACCATCGAAAACAAGCCTGCCATGAAGCGTGCTATTTCTGCCATGCCCGTGTCACAGACCATCCGCGTTAATGCACCCAATTCCGTGTTTGCTTTGGGCAACACCTTTGTTAAATCTTGAGAAGTTTTCAAGCATGAATTCCACACCGCATTTCCCCATTTATCTCGACTACAGCGCCACCAATCCCTGCGATCCGCGCGTGGTCGATGCCATGATTCCTTGGTTGCGTGAGCACTTTGGCAACCCCGCATCACGCAGCCATGCGTGGGGCTGGGAAGCCGAAGCGGCTGTAGAAAAAGCTCGCGTCGATGTGGCCGAGCTTATTGGTGCCGATCCTCGCGAAATTGTGTGGACCAGTGGCGCCACCGAGTCCAACAACTTGGCCTTGAAAGGCGCTGCGCAGTTTTACAAAAGCCGCGGCAAGCACCTGATTACCGTTAAGACAGAACACAAAGCAGTGCTCGACACCATGCGTGAACTAGAGCGCCAAGGCTTTGAAGTTACTTACCTTGACGTGCAAGAAGACGGTTTGCTCAACCTTGAAGTGTTCAAGGCCGCTTTGCGCCCCGACACCATTTTGGTCAGCGTCATGTTTGTCAACAACGAAATTGGTGTCATTCAAGACATTCCTGCCATTGGCGCCATTTGCCGCGAAAAGGGCATCATCTTCCACGTTGATGCAGCGCAGGCCACTGGCAAATTTCACATTAACCTCAGTACCTTGCCAGTCGATTTGATGAGCTTGACCGCGCACAAAACTTATGGACCCAAAGGCATTGGTGCTCTTTATGTGAGCCGCAAACCTCGCGTGCGCCTTGAAGCGCAAATGCACGGTGGCGGCCACGAGCGTGGCATGCGTTCTGGCTCTTTGCCCACGCACCAAATTGTGGGCATGGGCGAAGCCTTCCGCATTGCTCGCCTCGAAATGGACCAAGACATTGCCAAAGTCAAAGCTTTGCAGGAGCGCCTCTTCAATGGTTTGAAAGATGTCGAGCAAGTGTTCTTAAACGGTCATCCCACAAAGCGCGTGCCCCACAACATCAACATGAGTTTCAACTATGTTGAAGGTGAGTCGCTCATCATGGGAATCAAAGGTTTGGCTGTGTCTTCGGGCTCTGCTTGTACCTCTGCCAGCTTGGAGCCTAGCTATGTGTTGCGCGCCTTGGGCCGCAGCGACGAGTTGGCTCACAGCAGCTTGCGAATGACCATGGGCCGTTGGACCACCGAAGCCGAAATTGACTACGCCATTGACACCATCAAAGCCAACGTGGCCAAACTGCGCGACCTCAGCCCCTTGTGGGACATGTACAAAGAAGGCATTGACCTGAGCACCAT
>CAXNGF010000048.1:0-10200 GCA_964201905.1 Limnohabitans sp.
TCGGCATCGTACAAAACAACGCCCAAATATCGAATACGACCCACACAGGTTTCAGAGCAAACCGTCGGCTGTCCAGCTTCAATTCTGGGATAACAAAAAACACATTTCTCTGCTTTGCCAGATTGCCAGTTGTAATATATTTTTTTATAAGGGCAGCCACTGACACACATACGCCAGCCACGGCACTTGTCTTGATCGATGAGAACAATGCCGTCGTCTTCGCGCTTGTAAATTGAACCCGATGGGCACGAAGCTACGCATGAAGGATTTAAGCAGTGCTCACACAGGCGTGGCAGGTACATCATGAACGTGTTCTCAAACTGTCCAACCATGTCTTTTTGAACCTGGTCGAAATTGTTCAAATTTGAATCTTTGCTGCGCTTGCTGAATTCACCGCCTAAGATTTCCTCCCAATTTGGACCCCATTCAATCTTGTTCATGCGCTGACCCGTAATCAAGCTTCTCGGCCTGGCTGTAGGCGTTGCCTTCATCTCAGGAGCGCCTTGTAAGTGCTCGTAGTCAAACGTAAAAGGCTCGTAGTAGTCATCAATTTGAGGCATATTTGGGTTTGAGAAGATGTTCATTAACAGCTTCCACTTACCGCCTTGCTTGGGTTCAATGCTGCCATCCGGTTTGCGTGTCCAGCCACCTTTCCACACATTCTGATCTTCCCAATTTTTCGGGTAACCAATACCTGGTTTAGTTTCTACATTGTTAAACCATGCGTATTCAACGCCTGGGCGGCTGGTCCATACATTTTTGCAAGTCACAGAGCAGGTGTGACATCCGATGCATTTATCCAAATTCAGGACCATGGCTCTTTGGGCGCGGACTTTCATTTCATTTTCCTTGCGCTATTTCAGGCCTGAGCCTGGTTGTTGTTTTCATGATCAAGCCAATCAATGTTGCGCATCTTGCGCACAACTACAAACTCATCTCGATTGGTACCAATGGTTCCGTAATAGTTAAAGCCATAACTGAATTGGGCATAGCCACCAATCATGTGCGTTGGCTTTGTCACAATGCGCGTGACAGAGTTGTGAATGCCGCCACGCATACCGGTTATCTCTGAGCCAGGTGTATTGATGATTTTTTCTTGAGCGTGGTACATCATGACCATGCCAGAGTTAACACGCTGACTCACAACCGCTCTTGCTGCAATGGCACCGTTTGTGTTGAACAATTCGATCCAGTCGTTGTCAACAATGCCCGCACTCTTGGCGTCATCTTCGCTTAGCCATATAACAGGCCCACCCCGATTGAGGGTGAGCATGTGCAAGTTATCGCTGTAGGTGCTGTGAATGCCCCACTTTTGGTGTGGCGTAATAAAATTCAAAGATATTTCTTTGTTGCCATTGGGCTTGCGATGAATCATGTCACCCACTGTTTTTAAATCTACAGGTGGGCGATAACTGGTCAATCCTTCGCCAAAGGCAATCATCCATGGATGGTCCATGTAAAACTGCTGTCGCCCCGTCAAGGTTCGCCATGGAATGTATTCGTGCACATTGGTGTAACCCGCGTTGTAAGATACTTTTTCACTCTCAAGACCTGACCAAGTTGGGGAGCTGATGATTTTTCTTGGTTGCGCTTGAATATCTCTAAAACGAATTTTTTCGTCTTCACGATGTACCGCCAAATGCGTATGGTCTCGGCCAGTGATCTTGCCCAGTGCTTTCCAGGCCTTCACAGCCACGTGACCATTGGTCTCAGGCGCCAGTAAAAGAACCACCTCGCAAGCATCGATGTCCGTTTCAATTTTCGGAAATCCTTTGGTTACTCCTTCAGATTTCACAAGACCATTCAGCTCTGCCAATTGATGGACTTCATCTGCTGTATTCCAGCCAATGCCTTTACCACCATTGCCTACTTTTTCCATTAGTGGGCCTAACGCGGTAAACCGCTTATACGTATTCGGGTAATCACGTTCAACCACTGAAATTTGCGGTGCAGTCTGGCCTGGAATGAGCGGGCACTCTCCTTTGGTCCATTCCTTCACATCAAAGGGCTGCGCCAATTCGGAAGGACTGTCATGCATGAGCGGTGTGAGCATGATTTCTTTTTCAACACCCAAATGGCCCACACACACTTCGCTGAATGATTTAGCAAAACCCTTGTAAATTTCCCAATCACTTCGGCTCTGCCATGCAGGGTCGACTGCCGTAGACAGTGGGTGAATGAAAGGGTGCATGTCACTTGTATTCAAATCATTTTTTTCGTACCAAGTGGCTGTTGGCAGCACAATGTCCGAGTACATGCATGTGGTGCTCATTCGAAAATCCAAGGTCACCAACAAATCCAATTTACCCTCTGGTGCCTGTTCATGCCAGACAACTTCTTTGGGCTTGGCATCTTCTGGGCCTGAATCTTGACCCTGCACGCCATGGCTGGTACCCAGCAAATGTTTCAAAAAGTATTCGTGCCCTTTTCCAGAAGAACCCAATAAATTTGACCGCCAAACAAACATGTTGCGAGGCCAATTGAGGGGATGATCTGGGTCTTCACAACTCATTTTGAGTGAGCCATCTTGCAAAGACTGAACCACATAGTCTTTGGGATCTATACCCGCAGCCACAGCATCTTTCACCACTTGCATTGGATTGGTTTGCAATTGAGGCGCACTGGGAAGCCAACCCATGCGCTCGGCTCGAACGTTGTAATCAATTAAACTGCCGCCGAATTTCTCTTTATCGGCCAAAGGCGAAAGAATTTCTTCGACACCCAGCTTTTCATACCGCCATTGATCTGTATGTGCATAGAAAAAACTGGTACTGTTCATTTGCCGAGGTGGGCGAACCCAATCAAGGGCAAATGCCAACGCAGTCCATCCAGTTTGTGGGCGGAGTTTTTCCTGACCCACGTAGTGCGCCCAACCACCGCCACTTTGTCCAATACAGCCACACATCATGAGCATATTGATGATGCCGCGGTAGTTCATGTCGCTGTGATACCAATGGTTCATGGCCGCACCAATGATGATCATTGATTTGCCACGCGTTTTGTCAGCGTTGTCTGCAAATTGACGTGCAACTGCAATCACTTGATCGCGTTTCACGCCTGTGATTTTTTCTTGCCATGCTGGCGTGTAGGGTACATCTACGTCGTAGTTGCTGGCTGCAGTTTCGCCCGCCAAACCGCGTGGCACGCCGTAGTTGGCTGCGGTTAAGTCAAAAACTGTGGCGACCAATGCATAACGCTCTTCCCCTGCCTTGCCCAGTTTGATTCGACGCACTGGCACTTTGCGAACCAGCACATCTTCTTGGACGTTTGCTGGAAAACTTGGTGATTCAATACCTCCAAAATAGGGGAATGCAACTTCGCCGACTTCATAGTTTGGAACTTCGCCCTCCATCAGGCTAAGTTTGAGCTTGACTTCGGTGTTGCGGCGAGCTTCTTTGTTTTCTAAGTTCCACTTACCGGCGTCTGCACGGTCTTCGGCACCCCAGCGAAATCCGATGGCGCCATTGGGCAATACAACTTTGTCGTTTCCATCGATGGCAACTGTTTTCCAGTCTGGGTTGTTGGACTGGCCTAGATTGCCATTGAAATCGCTTGCTCTGACATAGCGACCTGGCACCACTACTTTGCGACCATCTGGCAAGGTACGCTCTTCAAGTTGTACCAAGTTGGGCATGTCTGTGAAGCGCCTTACGTAGTCATCAAAGTACGCGCTTCTTTTTTCGAAGTAAAACTCCTTCAAAATCACATGTCCCATTGCCATGGCAATGGCAGCGTCCGTTCCTTGTTTGGGATGCATCCACAAGTCAGCCAGCTTACTGACCTCTGCATAGTCAGGGGTTATAGCAACTGTTTTTGCGCCTTTGTAGCGAACTTCTGTGAAAAAATGCGCATCCGGTGTTCGTGTTTGAGGTACGTTAGACCCCCAAGCAATGATGAACGTAGAGTTGTACCAGTCAGCTGATTCAGGTACGTCAGTTTGCTCGCCCCAGACTTGTGGGCTTGCAGGTGGCAGGTCGCAATACCAGTCGTAAAAACTCATGGAGACACCACCAATGAGTGACAAGTAGCGACTGCCTGCGGCATAACTCACCATTGACATGGCGGGAATGGGTGAAAAACCAATGATGCGGTCTGGTCCGTATTTTTTGGCCGTGTACACATTGGCACTGGCAATCAATTGATTCACCTCCTCCCAAGTACTGCGCACAAAACCACCTAGCCCACGCTGATGCTGCCATTCTTCTTTGGCTTGTTGATTCTCAACAATGGATGCCCAAGCATCTACTGGGTTGTTGGCCAAGGCCAAGGCGGCGCGCCAATGCTTTAACAACCGTGCACGCACCATAGGGTATTTCACGCGATTGGCGCTGTAAAGATACCAAGAATAGGATGCGCCTCGAGCACAACCACGGGGCTCATGATTTGGCAGATCGGCGCGGGTGCGTGGGTAATCTGTTTGCTGGGTTTCCCAGGTCACAATGCCACCCTTGACATAGATTTTCCATGAGCACGAACCGGTGCAATTGACACCATGGGTACTTCGCACAATCTTGTCATGTGCCCAACGGTTTCGATAGGCGTCTTCCCAAGTTCTGTCCTCGGCGGTCGTTAAACCATGACCACCAGAAAATGATTCTTTGGGATTTGAAAAATGGTTGAGGCGGTCTAAAAAATGACTCATGATTGATCTCCGTAATGAAAGAACTCAGCAAGGATTGGCTGCGCTAGATCGGGCATACATCCACCAGTTCAGTACAAAGTTAAATGCAAAGAAAACAGCCAAGCCATAAAAAACAGGCGTGGCAGACTGATAAGTTGCAAATGAAGTGGCAAACAACATGCCAAAGATGAAGGGGCCATATGCGGCAATGGCACCCGTAAATCCAATCACACCACCGGCTTGTCGTGGCACAAATAACATGGGCATTTGTTTGAACGTTGAAGCGTTGCCAACACCTGCAAAAAAGAACATGACCAACATACCCGCAACAAACATAGGGAAGCTTTCAAGTCCGGTGGGTTGGGTCAAGGTCGTTACCCACAAGGTTGAGCACAACATGCCCAAAGCTGCCCAATGCGTTACCCTTGCGCCGCCCCATCTGTCTGACAAAGGACCCGCAATAACTCTGGCCGCAGAACCAACCAAAGGACCCCAAAAAGCCCACGCTAAGGGATCTGGAGCGCCTTCAAAGCCACCGAAGATTTGCTTGATGAGCAAAGGAAATGTTGCAGCCAGTCCAGAAAAGGCCCCAAAGGTCATCATGTAAAGCGACGTCATGCTCCATGTGTGACTGGACTTAAATATGTCAAACTGCTCCGCAAAGTTAGCCTGAATCGGCACTGACTTTAAGAGCAGCCATGCACTGATTCCGAAAACCACAACAAACGGAATCATGATGGCTGCCGCATTTTGTAAATACACTTGACTTTGAACGCCCGATTTGGTCAGCACTTGCGACTCACCCATGAAGCTTGCGCCACCTAGTAGCACAAACCCAATGATCCAAGGCGTCACAAACTGAACAATTGAAACTCCAAAATTTCCAATGCCTGCTTGGATTGCAAGGGCTGTCCCCTGCAATCTTTTAGGGAAAAACAAACTGGTGGAAGGCATGAAAGATGAAAAGTTGCCGCCACCAAGGCCGGCTAAAAATGCCAGTGACAAGAGCATCCAGTAAGGTGTTGTCACATCTTGAACTGCATAGAACCATCCCACCAAGGGCATCATCAAGGAAAGCGTAGAAAGTGCAACTACTTTGCGCGTGCCAAACATGGGCGTTAAAAACATGTGCACCAAGCGCAAAGATCCACCCGCCAAACCAGGCATTGCTGCAAGCCAAAATAGCTGATTGGGCGTGAACTTAAAGCCAATTTGCGGCAAGCGAACTACCAATGCCGAAACCAAGAACCACGCCATGAAGGCCATCGTTAAATTCAAAGTGGTAATGGTCAGGGTGCGCCATGCCAATGCAGAACCGCCATTGCGCCAAAACATTTCGTTTTCTGGCTCCCAGCGATTCAGCCAGGTGTCATCGGCTGTGGCGGGAGGGATTATTTTTGCCATCGTGATTTCCTTTAAATATGAATCAAACTGTGAGATCAGTTCACGGTCGATGCAAATGGAGACGTTTTAGAGTGAACGCCCATGACTTCAGTTTGTCGAACTTCAGTCCAATACATCCAAATGAGAGACACCCAGACAACGCCATACATCAGCATGAAGGCGCTTGAACGAATGCCGGTGAAGTCAAGCAAAAGCCCAAACATGATGGGCAGAACAAAGCCGCCCAAACCACCGGCCAAGCCCACAATGCCGCTGATCGCGCCAATGTTGTCGGGATAATCATTTGCGATGTACTTGAAAACACTGGCCTTGCCGAAGGCCCATGCAATGCCCAGAACAAACATCAGCAAGGTAAACATATAAACATTCAAACCAAGGTGAAATGTTTGTGGCCCAGTGATGGTGTTAATGGTGAAATCCGTTTGCGGATACGAGAGTAAAAATAGACAGATCCAACTCACCCAGAGAACCCACCAAGTGACACTGTGCGCGCCATACTTGTCACTCAGCCAACCACCCACTGCACGAAGTACACCACCTGGCAATGAAAAACAAGCTGCCAGCAATGCAGCAATTCGAATCTCTAATCCAAACTCACCGATGTAGTACTGCACCATCCACAGTGCCAACGCTACATAGCCACCAAACACAATGCTGTAGTACTGGCAATACTTAAGTACCTTGGGGTCTTTGAGGACCTTAAGTTGCTCACTGAACTTGACTCGCGTTGTGACCAAATGCGCAGGGTCACTGAAGCTGAAAAACCAAAAGAAGATGACCGTACCAGCCATCATGGCTGCGTAGACCTGAGGCACGATATTCCAACCAAACGCCACCAACAAGACAGGCGCAATGAATTTATTCACAGCAGAACCTGAGTTGCCTGCACCATAGATGCCCATGGCCATGCCTTGGCGATTAGACGGAAACCAGCGTGCCACGTAGGGTGTACCCACTGAGAAAGAGCCGCCGGCTAGACCTACAAATAGACCAATCACAAGAAAATGCCAATAGGCCGTGGCATAAGCCATGAGCCAGATCGCGGGTACCGTAGCGGCCATGAGCAAGGTCATGACAATTCGGCCGCCATATCGATCCGTCCAAATGCCCAAAGGCACACGGATTAAAGATCCGGTTAAGACCGGTGTGGCCGTGAGAAGACCAAACTGAGTGGCATTCAAGTTCAATAACTTTTTAATGGGAATGCCAATGACGCCAAACATCATCCACACCATGAAACAAACCGTGAATGCCAGGGTGCTCACAATCAAAACAGACCATGCTTTGCGTTGCTGGGTTATTTCATTGCGCATGTATCTTCTCCTACTCGTAAGTCGAGTGTGTCGAAAGGAGAAGTATTTGAATATCCGTCTAAAGACGAGTGAGATAAACGCAAAAGGAGGATGCGACGACCTTCGCTATCCTCCTAAATGATGATGACAGGAGAAAACTAACTCAAACCGTGCGTTGCAACCAAAACCGCAACTTGCACACGAGAGGTCATTTCTAATTTTTTAAAAATGTGTTGGATGTGAATTTTGACGGTGGTTTCAGCGATGTTTAAATCGCGTGCAATGTGCTTGTTACTGAGGCTTTTGGCAATAAGCAGGAAAATCTCCATCTCTCGCGGTGATAGGCGCTCAAGCACTTTCAAGGGATGGTCATTATCGGATTCAGCGACAGGCAAACTAGTCACTACGGGTTGACGCAATGCCGATACCAATTTAGAGATCATTTCGAGACTGACTACCGATTGACCTTGAGCAACTTTGACAATAGCCTCACACAATTGGTCTGACTCTGTGGTTTTGAGTAAATAACCGTCAGCACCGTTTTGAAGTGCATTGGCCAAGTCGTCTTCATCTTCGCTGAAAGTCAGCATCAAAATTCTCAAATTTTCATGACCTTGCTTGAGCGATGCAATAGCTTCAACGCCTTTGACGCCAGGCAAATGAATGTCTAATAAAAGTAAATCTGGTTCTTCATGGCTCAAAATTCTGAAAGCTTCTCCAATGTCACCTGCCTCGCCTACGACAGAAAATCGGCTATCTTGAGACAACAAGGAGACTAGGCCTCGCCGAAATAATGGGTGATCATCGACCACAAGCAAACGAATGGCCTTGTTCATGGCTGAGTGTGCTGAAAGGCATTTGCCATAGCGTGTGTTGTGGTCTGCTTCACTCTAGGTACCAGCAATGTCACTAGAGTACCCTGCCCTGTAATCGATCGTACATTAACTTGAGCCCCAATTTGTTGCGCTCTTTCTTGCATGATTTTTAACCCAACTTGAAGTTGATTGCGTTCAGTATCACTGTTAAAACCAACACCATCGTCTTTGACATCAAATTGCCAAATGTCCCCCTTGATAATTTCAATTCTGACGCTGGATGCCTTGGCATGTTTTCGAACATTCGAGAGCGATTCTTGCAATACATGAAGCACATGAATTTGTACATCTTGTGCTAGGGGCAATCCTTCACCCGTTATTTGGCAACTGGCAGGAATGCCTGATTGATGTTGAAATTTTTGCAGTGTTTCTTGAACAGCCGTTTCAATGTCATCACTTTGAGTTCTTGTTCTGAAATGAAGCAATAGTTCACGAACATCTGCAATGCTTTCCTTCAATCCTTGATCTAATTCATCCATAGAATTCGAAATTTTGATTTCATCTTTGTGCGCAATTGAATTTCTAAGCAAACGCGATTGAATTTTCAAGAATGCCAAAGATTGTGCAATTGAGTCGTGCAACTCACTTGCCAGCAT
This sequence comes from Limnohabitans sp., assembly GCA_964201905.1. Classification (GTDB taxonomy): domain Bacteria; phylum Pseudomonadota; class Gammaproteobacteria; order Burkholderiales; family Burkholderiaceae_C; genus Limnohabitans_A. Next base: position 8,789 of record CAXNGF010000048.1, read on the forward strand.
GGTTCTTTCTCCAGAAATAGCGGCCTCTCGATCAAGAGCCAATGCGCGCATGCCCTCCACAGCACTGGCCAAATGACTGGCCAAGGTGTCAACCAACTCTAGCTCTTCAGCCGTCAAGCTCATTTCATGCCGAAAAAAAAGATCAATCTCGCCAAGCACCTTGTTCTGCAATTTCACAGGGACAGACACTAGCGTTTCGAAACCGTGGTGGCTGCAATGTTGCAAGGGGGCCACATCATGGCTTCTGATGGGAATCACCCGTGTACGCGATTCCAGTGCAGAAATACCACAAGCACAAGTGCCTGCCATGAGGCACTTTTCTTCTTCGAGCATTTCTAGCGGAAACTGATCAGAGTTGAGGATATGAAATTTTCCTAGATCCTCGCCAGACCAGCGAATAGCCAAAGCATCTGCCTTCATCAATTTTCGAACTTGTATGGCAAATCCTTGTGACATCTCGTGCAGAGAGTTAGATTTGGCTAAAAATGCACTGACTTGATAAAGCGCTTCTAGCCTTTCTTTTTGAGCAGCGATGCGTTGAGTCTTGGCTACAACCTGCGACTCTAAATTGCCATAAAGCGTTTGAAGGGTTGCTGCCATTCGATTGAAACCTTGTGCAACTTGACCGAACTCATCATTTGATGCAACCTCAACTCGCACCGAAAATTGTGCAGATTCAATTTTTTTAAGGCCGTCCCGCAGACGACTTAAGGGGTGAATGACATAGTGATAACCGGTGTAAACCATGATGACGGCTGCGCCGATTGCCAGTGCCATCATTAGCAATTGAAATAAGTTAAGAATGGCCGTCAATGATGACAGTTGGTGCTCAATCGAAAAAACAAAACCGTCAATCACAAGCAGAAATTGATCGGCCGCCTGTACTAACTTCACGCGCTCCACCTGCGGTCGTTTTAAGAGAATTTTCTTTTGCTGCTGCCAAGCCAGTTCAACAGACTTAAACTGAGCTCGGACGACTGGGCCCCATGGAACAAAAAGCGGTCTTGAAGAATCACCATTTCGCAGCAATTCAATGCTGTCATCAAACTGTTCTACCAACAGAAGAACTTCTGCCTCATCCATTTGCGCTTGCACTGTGCTGGTAAGACGCCAAGTCTGCATTCTCATTCGACCCGCCTCATTCAAAGCGGCTGCGCCACCACCCAATTGCCATGTGACCCACAGCGTCAAACCAATGGAGACCAGCGCAACAAAAAGGAGTGCCGCACCAATGCGAACCAGTTTGGTAGAAAGATAAGCAATATTTCTCATGACGCTTCAACTTGAACTTTACTTGTACCTATCGATCGACCGTCACCTTGCTCTTCCACGGTCATGCCGTCTCGAATGTGGTAAATCCGCTTGAATGTTGGAATGATTTTTTCATCGTGCGTTACCACAATGATGGCGGT
>CAXNGF010000049.1:0-10176 GCA_964201905.1 Limnohabitans sp.
GCATGGTCTTTCAAAGCTACGCCTTGTTTCCACACATGTCCGTCATTGACAACGTTCGCTACGGATTGAAGGTCAGCAGGGTGGCCATGTCTGAGGCCACCGACCGTGCGCATATTGCGCTTGAAAATGTGGGACTGAAGGGTTTTGACAGGCGGCTTCCTAGTGAATTATCGGGCGGACAACAGCAACGTGTGGCCGTTGCGCGTGCATTGGTGCTCGAGCCATCGGTCTTGTTATTTGATGAACCGCTTTCGAATTTAGATGCGCGACTGCGCCGCTCTATGCGCGACGAAATTCGAAGCTTGCAACTACGCTTAGGCTTGACTGTGGCTTATGTGACCCACGATCAAAGTGAAGCCTTGGCTGTCAGTGATCAAATTATTGTGATGAATGCAGGCACCGTAGCGCAGGCAGGGACACCTGAAGACTTGTACGAACGCCCCGTATCAGAATTTGTCGCTGGCTTCATGGGGGAGGCCATGTTGTTTGATGGCGTGGCAGATGCACAAGGTCTGGTGACAGTGGGGCCGCTCAGTTTTAAAGCGAGACAACAAGTCAAGGCAGGTGCGATTACAGCGGCCATACGCCCAGAGGCTTGGGCCATCGTGCCTGCAGATAACGCTAACTTAAGGGGGGTGCTCCACAAAAAAGCATATCTTGGCAGCACACTCGAATTGACATTTGAAACCGTATTGGGATCATTGTTTGTCGTGACGTCTGATCTCTCGCAAGATTGCAAAATTGGCACTTCAATGGGCTTGTCTCTATCCGGACGTGGCGTGTCTGTTGTGTCGCGCAATTAATTTTTGAAATTTTCAATCCACACAGCGATTGGGCGCAATTCGATTTGGGCTTGATTGAACCTGATGAACTTGCCGCAAAAAAATACTGTTTTCATCGACGATGTGCAGCACAACATAGACGCTGCAAATGCACATGGGTGGACGGGAGTGCGCTTTGATGAACCCGCGCAAGTCAGGCGCGACTTGGTATCACTTGGCCTTTTGAATTCGACCGTCTAGTCTTTCGCCCCTAAGCCAATTGCCAACTCTCGAGTTTGAGCAAGTGCCGCAGCGCTAACTTGTGAGGCTTGGCTTGAAGTTGGCCAGCCTTGCATGTGTTGTTGACTGATGGCTGCCAGTGCATCAATCCACATAGGCTCGTCGTTCATGCAGTGAATGTAGTTGAAAGTTTTGCCACCAGCATGCAAGAAAGCTTCACGTCCTTCCATGCTAATTTCTTCCAGTGTCTCAAGGCAGTCGCCCGTAAAACCAGGGCAAACCACATCGACACTTTGAGTGCCAGCCTGAGCCATCTCTATGAGCGTGGGCTCGGTGTAGGGCTCTAACCAATTGGCTTTGCCAAATCGAGATTGAAATGTCACTTTGTATTGCTCTTTTGACAGGCCTAATCTCTCGGCCAAGAGTCGGCCTGTTTTGTAGCACTCGCAGTGGTAGGGATCGCCCAACTGCAATGTGCGTTCTGGCACGCCATGAAAGCTCATGACAAGTTGCTCAGCTTGGCCGTGATGTGCCCAGTGTTTTTCAATGCCAACCGCCAAAGCTTGAATGTAGCCATCGTGGTCATGGTAATGGTTGACAAAACGAAACTCTGGCAAGTTTCGAGTTTTTAAGCCCCATCGGTAGACGGCGTCGAATACGGGTGCAGTGGTTGTGGCGCTGTACTGAGGGTAGGCGGTCATGATCAAAATGCGTGTCACACCTTCATCCTTGAACGCAGTCAATTGAGATTCGATGCTGGGTTGACCGTAGGTCATGGCGTACTTGACTGCCACTTCCTGGCCTTGTGATTTCAATTTTTCTGCCAAACCTAATGCTTGCTTTTCGGTCCATACCCTCAATGGCGAGCCTTCTGCAGTCCAAATACTGGCGTATTTGGCGGCTGATTTTGCAGGTCGAATTCTCAAAATAATGCCATGCAAAATGAGCCACCAAATGACTTTGGGAATTTCGACTACGCGCGAATCACCCAGAAACTGGGCTAAATATTGGCGCAGTGCGGGGGCTGTGGGCTCTTTGGGGGTGCCAAGGTTGCAATACAGGACGGCTGTCTTTGCAGCTTGCCCATGTAGGTAAGGGGGTTCTTTTTGAAATGCCATGCGTTATTCTCTCCCACCATGATCGATTTTTTAAAAATTAAAGCCATCTCCCTCGATTTAGATGACACTTTGTGGCCGGTTTGGCCGACGATTGCCCGTGCCGAGGAGACATTGGCCCTTTGGCTGGCTGAAAAAGCCCCTAAAACTGTGCCCCTGTGCGCTATTGCGGGTTATCAACGTCAGATTCGCGAAGCCATGCCGGCTTTAAGGCCTGACTTGGGCAATGATTTGTCAGCATTAAGGCGTGAAGCTATTCGGGTGCTGCTCGAAAGAGCGGGTGAGGATCCGAGTTTAGCCGAGCCAGCTTTCGAGGTCTTTTTTGAGGCCCGACAAAAAGTCATTTTTTTTGAAGATGCGCTTTCGTCCTTGGACTTTCTCAAGTCCAAATACCCCATGGTGGCGCTTTCCAATGGCAATGCCGACATTCAGAAGGTGGGCTTGAAAGACTATTTCGTGGCGGCTTTCAATCCTATCAACCTAGGTGTTGGAAAGCCCGATCCCAAAATGTTCTATGCCGGTGCCCAAGCTTTGGGTGTATTGCCCGCAGAAATTTTGCACATTGGGGATGATCCTCATTTGGATGTGTTGGCGGCGCAGCGTGCAGGCTTACAAGCGGTTTGGCTTAACCGCGAAGAAAAACAGTGGACCCATGAAGTTCATCCAGCCCCTTTCACGGTCACCAGTCTGCAAGTACTTTGTGACTTGTGGCCTCAATAAAATGGGCCATATTCCAGTTCGAGTTCAAAATCAAGGCACTGCTTGAATGCCTGAAATGACGGCGCCTTCCAATGTTGCAGGGTAGGGTCCTTCGACATAGTCACCACACACCGTAATACCTTGGCAAGGTGATGCGCTAGGCCTATTCAAGTTGGGTGTGCAGGCAAAAGTCGCTCTTTTCTCAACCACGGTTTGAATTACTTTGAAGGCTTCGATGGACCAAGCGTCTTGGCCGAGTTGGTTCAAAAGAGCCCTTAACTGCCCCATGACTTGCCGTGTCACTTCCTCTTTGCTTAGCTTGTTGGCACTGACCACGAAGGCCAGTAAACCCGGTGTATTGGCTTGGGTGTAAATTTGACCGCGGTCAAATGCGAATTGAGCCGGTGAAGTCTCGGCGGTTCTAAGAGCCAACATCGGCTGTGGCAATTTGAAATCTAAGGGGCCTTGCACATACACCGTGGCAATGGTTTCATGCTTCAATTGATGGGCTGTGGTTGACCAAGCAGCGTTGAAGGTTTCAAGCAAATGCGCTGCGTCCCATGCTGGTGTTGCAATTACGAGATGGTCAAATTTGTCATTCCCCAGTTGCCAACGCTTGCGTTCATTGGGGTTGTTGCTTAAATCAACAATGCTGTCGATTCGTTGGCCAAGATGGCAAGACGCGCCATTTTTTTCAAGCCACCTGACGGCCGCATGCGGAAAGATTTCTCCCAAGTCTAGTCTGGGAAGTAATAGATCTGAGCTTCCAGCAGCTCCAAATAGCGCATCTTTCATGATGCGCAAAAAAACCTTGCCACTGGCTTCGTGCGCAGGTGTATTGAGCGCAGAGACGCACAAGGGTTCCATCAAATCTTGCCAAACAGTGGGCGTCATATTCTGGCAAAGATCGGCCACCGTAAGATGCTCTGCGCATTCAAAGTTCATTCGCTGCCATTGCCAGGCGGTTTTAATGAGCTGCCACTTGTCAACAATGCGCCAACAAGAATTAAGGGCTATGCCCTGCAACAAATTGAATGGAAACAACTTTTGGGGAAGCGAAAGTCCTGAGCCGTCGGCATACCTTAAATCGAGGGGTTTTCGCCAAAACGCATTCTCTAAAGGGATGCCCACAAGATGCATCATGGATAAGGTGTTTTGATAAGCACCAATCAGGATGTGTTGCCCATTGTCCAAGGCAGGGTAATTTTCAGAATTTGTTTGAATTGATCGTGCGCGGCCGCCCCAAAATTTACTGGCTTCTAGCAAAGTAACTTTTTGCCCCTTTTGCGTGGCAGTAATGGCTGCAGCCAAGCCTGCCCAGCCGGCACCCACTATGGCAATTTTGAAAGGCTGATTCAAAGTCTTCCAAGCGCTTGCACTTTCCAAGCAAGCCACAACTTACGCAGGGGTGTGAGTGCAATGCGTTGGTGCAAGACTTGAAAATTGTCTGCCTCGATTTCACGCAAAAGGGTTCGGTAAATACTGGCCATCATGAGGCCTGGTTTTTGAGCTTGCCTGTCTGCCGATGGCAGCATTGCAAAGGCTTCCTCGTACAAGCGATGAGCGCGTGCGGCCTGAAATTTCATCAAAGCTGTAAAGCGATCGGAGTATTGTCTCTGCATCAAATCTTGTGCTTTGACATCAAATTGTTTCAGCTCGTCGATGGGCAAGTAGATGCGTCCGCGCATGGCATCCTCACCCACGTCGCGCAATATGTTGGTGAGCTGAAAGGCCAATCCAAGGGTGTGCGCATACTGGGTTGTGGCTGCGTCGGTTTGGCCAAAAATTTTGGCGGCCACTTCACCCACCACTCCCGCCACTAGATGGCAATACCGTTGCAAACCTGGGTAGTCCAAGTAACGAGTTTGGGTCAGGTCCATTTGGCAGCCGTCAATGACCGACAGCAAATGATGCGCTTCAATGCCGTAATCTTTGACATGTGGCATGAGGGCTAGCATGACGGGGTGAGTGGGGTGGCCGTCAAAAGATTGAACGACTTCTTTCTGCCACCAAGCCAAGGTACTTTGAGCCACACTGGGATCTGAAATTTCATCGACAACGTCATCAACTTCTCGGCAAAATGCATAAAAAGAAGTGATGGCGGCACGTCTGTTTGCCGGTAGAAAAAGGAATGCGTAGTAAAAGCTGCTGCCAGAACTGGCCGCTTTTTGTTGGACGTACTCTTGAGGTGTCATGGTTGTTGATTCTCCCACTGTCTTGGGCGCATCCAAATGGCACGCCACAACATCAGGGGAAAGTCCCAAGCTCGCAGGCGAGGCCGCTTTGCCAATACTCGCGGCCCGAGAGCTTTGACTTTTTCTAAAATTCGCAAACCGCCTTGAACCACCAATCTCAATTCCCAGCCTGCACGGCCAGGCACTTGATGTACCAGGGGCGCACCCTGCATCATTAACTGATATGAGTGTTCACAAAGTTCTTTGATCAAAAGTGGCGTCTCTTTGTGTACTTGGTCTTGAGGTAAATAATACCTGCCTCGCGGAATGTCTTCACTCAAGTCCTGCCAAAAATTGATCAACTGAAGTGCACTGCAAATGGCATCACTCCTGATGAGGGCTTGTGCATCGTTCACGCCATAAAGATGTAACAACAGCCGACCCACGGGATTGGCGGAAAGCTGGCAGTAGCCCAGTAAAGCTTGCATGTTGGTGTAAGTCGTGCCTTGTGCTGTGGCCTTGATATCGTGCTCAAAGGCTTTTAACAAATCATCTAACAACTCAACGGGCAATATGAACTGCGCAATCACGTGATGCAATGGTAAAAAGATATCGGCTTGAATGGCTGGTGCTTCATTTTTTTCTTTTAATTCATGCCGAAACGCCATCAATAAACTCAATCGCTCATCCGTGCTTAGATCACCTTCATCTGCAATGTCATCGGCCGCACGTGCGAAGGCGTAAATGGCAGCGATGGCTGGACGAAGATGAGGAGGACACAACAAAGAAGCCACCGGAAAATTTTCAGGGTGGGTGATGGGAAGGACTTGAACTTCCTGAGTGCTTGCTTGATTTGTCAGCATGAGTTCGTGTATTTTCGCTTGACAAGTATCATGGATTACCCTAGATTACTAACCAGTCAGTCATTAATTTGGATCCTCTAATGCCACAGCATGCCTTGCGCCTTACTTCTTTGTCTTTTTTGTCCGTTGCTCTGATTTTGGGCTTGGCGGCTTGTTCACCTAAGAAAGATACGCCAGAACCCATCCGTTCTGTGAAATTGTTGACCGTGGGTTCATCTGAATTGAACGTACAGGGTGAGTACGCAGCCGAGGTGCGCGCTCGAACAGAAAGTCGATTGGGTTTTCGGGTGGGTGGCAAGATTTTGGTGCGTCAAGCTGAGGCCGGTCAACGCGTTCAAGCCGGACAGGTTTTGGCTGAGGTGGATGTTCAAGACTATGCGCTGGCGGCACAGGCTGCTCAAGCCCAGGTCATTGGCGCACGAGCGCAGCGTGATTTAGCCGCTTCAGACTACAAACGTTACGAAGGGTTGCTGGCTCAAAATTTCATCAGTGCTGCTGAATTGGAAAGGCGTTCAGCAAGCCTGAAGGCCGCACAATCTTTGTTGGATCAAGCCCAGTCTCTGGCCCAATCACAAGCCAACCAAGCTGGTTATGCCAAATTGCTAGCCACCTCCTCTGGTGTTGTCACAGGTATAGAAGCTGAGCCAGGGCAAGTGGTGTCAGCCGGTCAACCCGTGGTTCGTTTTGCCCATGATGGACCTCGTGATGCCGTGTTTGCGGTGCCTGAGCAAGTGGTGAGTCGACTCAAATTGGGCCAAAAAATGTCGGTCGCAGTGGGCAATACAACGCAAACCTTCCAAGGTCGCGTGCGAGAAATCGGTGCCAGTGCCGATCCTGCCACCCGAACCTTCACAGTTAAATTGGCATTGGAAAAAGCAGAGTCATTGCCATTGGGTATCACTCTGAATGTGCAAGCCCCCCAATTGGCAGGAAGTCAACCGGATGTGATCAAACTGCCTACCAGCGCCTTGCGCCAAGAGGCCAATCAGACGACTGTCTGGGTTTTCGACCCGCAGACCTCCACGGTGCTTTCTCAAGTGGTTCAGGTTGCCACTGCGGACGGCAATGACGTGGTCATTGCCTCAGGATTGAAGCCTGGCCAACAGGTTGTGAGTGCAGGCGTCCATGTGTTTTCGCCAGGTCAAAAAGTGACGGTTTACAACGCCGCCATGCTGTCAACACCTGTGGCAAAGTAAATCATGCGCAAGGAACCAAAATCAGGTTTTAACCTGTCCAAGTGGGCGCTTGATCATCCTGCTCTCACTCGTTATTTGATGTTGGTATTGATGCTTTTGGGCGTCTTTGCTTTTTTCAATTTAGGTCAAGACGAAGACCCGCCCTTCACGTTTCGCGTGATGGTGGTCAGAGCCTATTGGCCAGGTGCTACCGCCCAACAAATGGCAGAGCAGGTGACCGACAAACTGGAGCGAACGCTTCAGGAAGTGCCCTTCGCAGACAAGATTCGCAGTTACTCCAAACCTGGCGAATCGCAGATCATTTTTCAAGTCAAAGACTATTCCAAGCCTGCAGAGGTGGCCAACATTTGGTACACAGTGCGCAAGAAAATTGGGGATATGCGTGGCACCTTGCCAGCCGGTGTAGTGGGCCCTTTCTTTGTAGATGATTTTGGTGATGTGTATGGCGTCATTTATGCCCTACAAGCGGATGGCTTTACACCTGCAGAAGTGAAGAAGTTTGCTGACGATGTCAGGCAACAAATCTTACGCGTTCAAGACGTTGCCAAGGTGGAAATTTTCGGTGCGCAAGATGAAAAAGTTTTCATTGAAATTTCTCAAAAGAAATTAGCCTCTATGGGCATTGACATGGGAGCCGTCATTGCGCAGTTGGGGCAGCAAAATTCGGTTGAATCAGCGGGCACCTTGAATCTTCCCAAGGATGCGGTTCAACTTCGTGTCAATGGGCAATTCAATGACTTAGATGCGCTAAGGCAAATGCCAATTCGTGGCATATCGGGGCAACAAATCAAATTGGGTGACTTGGGAGTCATCAAGCGAGATTACATCGATCCGCCGCAGGTTAAAGTTCGTCACAACGGTGAGCAAGTCATTGGTTTGGGTGTGTCCATGGCCAAGGGTGGTGACATCATCGAACTGGGCAAAGCACTTAAAGTCAGTATCTCGAGCATTGAAAAGTCATTGCCAGTTGGCGTGAAATTGGTGCAGGTGCAAGATCAACCACAAGCCGTATCAACATCGGTGACTGAGTTTTTAAAAACATTGGTGGAGGCCGTGGCCATTGTGCTGGCTGTCAGTTTCTTGGCGCTGGGTTTGCACAAGCGGCCGGGTATTCATCCTTTGTGGCGCAGATGGACTTTGGACATTCGGCCTGGCTTGGTGGTGGGTATTACTATTCCTCTGGTGCTGGCTGTCACATTTTTAGCCATGGACTATTTCCACATTGGTCTGCACAAAATTTCATTAGGCTCGCTCATCATTGCTTTGGGATTGTTGGTTGACGATGCCATCATTGCCGTCGAAATGATGGTTCGAAAAATGGAGGAGGGCTACGACAAAGTCCGTGCAGCCACCTTTGCCTACGAACTCACAGCCATGCCAATGCTAACGGGCACCCTCATTACTGCAGCTGGGTTCTTGCCAATTGGCTTTGCCAAATCCATCACGGGTGAATACACCTTTGCCATTTTTGCCGTCACCGTCATTGCGCTTCTCATCAGCTGGGTGGCCTCTGTTTATTTTGTGCCTTATTTAGGGACTTTGCTTTTAAAAGCACCGCCTCATGTTTCAGGATCTGACGAAACAGCCGTTCATGAAATGTTTGACACACCGTTCTATCAACTATTTCGCCGTGCTGTCACTTGGTGCGTTATTCACAAATGGAAAACCATTGCCATCACTTTAGGTTTGTTTGTCTTGGGCATTGTGGGCATGGGTAAAGTTCAGCAGCAATTTTTCCCCGATTCAAGTCGACCTGAAATCATGGTGGAAGTGTGGTTACCTGAAGGTGCTAGTTTTGTTGCCAGTGAGGAAGTAGCCAGGCGAATTGAAAAGCGATTGATGTCTGAGCAAGGCGTGAATTCAGTGAGTACATGGGTGGGCTCAGGCGTGCCGCGTTTTTACTTGCCGCTTGATCAAATATTTCCGCAGTCCAATGTTTCACAGATGATTGTGGTGTCCAAAGATTTGAAAGTCAGAGAATCGCTGCGTGTCAAATTGCCAGCCATGTTGGCTTCAGAATTTCCTGAAGTTCGCGGGCGCGTCAAACTATTGCCCAACGGTCCCCCTGTGCCATATCCAGTGCAGTTCAGGGTGGTTGGCGCCGATCCATCGGCGCTGCGCTTCAAAGCGGATGAAGTGAAGGCGGTCATGCGCACCAATTCCAATACCCGCGGTGTCAATGACAACTGGAATGAATCGGTCAAAGTCATTCGTTTGGAAGTCGATCAAGCCAAGGCTCGGGCTTTGGGCGTGACCAGTCAATCGATTGCGCAGGCTTCTAGAACCATTTCTTCTGGCTCGACCATTGGTCAATACCGCGATGGCGATAAGCAGATTGACATTGTCTTTAGGCAGCCCCAGTCTGAGCGCGATGCCATTACCGATTTGGCGGCGGCCTATGTGCCAACCGCTTCTGGTAAATCCATTCCGCTGTTGCAAATTGCCAAGCCTGTTTTCAATTGGGAACCGGGCGTCATGTGGCGTGAAGGACGCAGCTATGCGATCACTGTCAATGCAGATGTGATTGAGGGCATTCAAGGCGCCACAGTGACTCAACAGTTGTTGCCTGAGTTGAAAAAATTAGAAGCCAAATGGCATGAAACAGATGCTGGCGATTACCGCATTGAAGTAGCGGGTGCTGTTGAAGAAAGCTCTAAAGGTTCCGCTTCTATTGCGGCTGGCTTGCCGCTCATGTTGTTTGTCACCTTCACGCTATTGATGCTGCAACTCCAAAGCTTCAGCCGAGCCTTGTTGGTGTTCCTCACAGGACCACTGGGAATGGCCGGTGTTGCTGGCGCCTTGTTGCTGCTCGACCGACCATTTGGCTTCGTGGCTTTGTTGGGAGTGATTGCGCTCATGGGCATGATTCAACGCAATTCTGTCATCCTGATCGACCAAATTGAGCAGGATCGTGCGGCGGGCGTTCCCGCATGGGAAGCCATTGTGGAGTCAGCAGTCAGACGCTTGAGACCCATTGTTCTTACAGCTGCGGCCGCTGTTTTGGCCATGATTCCCCTTTCTCGAAGTGTCTTTTGGGGCCCCATGGCAGTGGCCATCATGGGCGGATTGATTGTGGCGACGGCGCTGACATTGTTGGCTTTGCCGGCCATGTATGCCGCTTGGTTCAA
>CAXNGF010000050.1:0-9973 GCA_964201905.1 Limnohabitans sp.
GCCGTGCGCTCTGTTTCGTGGTCGGTCATACCGGCCACAGGCTCGTCCAACAACAAAAGCTTGGGGTCTTGCATGAGCAACATGCCGATCTCTAGCCATTGCTTCTGGCCATGGCTCAAATTGCCAGCTTGCGTGAGCACGCTATCGGCCAGGTGAATGGTGTGAAGCACTTCGGCCAATCGATCTGATTGAACTGAATCAAGTTTGAAAAACATGGACGCTTTCACACCCTTGGGTGTCTTAAGTGCAAGTTCCAAGTTTTCAAAGACACTGAGCTGCTCAAACACGGTGGGCTTTTGAAATTTTCGGCCAATACCCAATTGCGCAATTTCAGGTTCGTTGTGGCTTAGCAAATCGATGGTGCTGCCAAAGAACACTTGTCCTTCATCGGGGCGTGTTTTGCCCGTGATGATGTCCATCATGGTAGTCTTGCCAGCACCGTTGGGGCCAATGATGCAGCGCAACTCACCGGGGGCAATGTCAAGTGAGAGTTTGTTGATGGCTTTGAAACCGTCAAAGCTCACGCTCACATCTTCCAAATACAAAATACGGCCGTGAGACACATCCACTTGGCCTGACTTGTGCACGCGGCCATAACTAGCGTCCCGCCCACCTGACTCTGTGTCGGTACTGACTTTTTCGAGCCGTTTAGCCACACGCTCAGCGCCTTGCTTCAATAGATCAGGGGTCATGAGCGACCTCCCTTCAAGCGCTGCACCAAACCCACCACCCCTTGCGGTAAGAACAAGGTCACAGCAATGAACAATGCGCCTAAGAAATACAACCAAAACTCTGGCGCTGTAACGGTCAACCAACTCTTGGCGCCGTTGACCAAGAACGCACCCACAACAGGTCCAATCAAACTGCCACGGCCACCCACAGCCGCCCAAACCGCAATTTCAATTGAATTGGCAGGGCTCATTTCACCAGGGTTGATGATGCCCACTTGCGGCACATACAAAGCACCCGCCACACCACACATGACGGCAGAGATGACCCATATACTGAGCTTGTAAGGCAGCGGGGAGTAACCCGAGAACATGACGCGAGATTCGGCATCTCGAATGGCTTGCAACACGCGGCCAAACTTGCTGCGAATGAGCCAGCGGGCCATTAGGAAAAATCCGAGCAATGTCAGCCCCGTTAAAACAAACAAGATCATGCGCATGTTGTGCGTGGCCAAGGGCAAATCCAAAATGCGCTTGAAGTCTGTGAAGCCGTTGTTGCCACCAAAACCTGTTTCATTTCTAAAGAACAACAACATGGCCGCAAAGGTCATGGCCTGCGTAATGATGGAAAAGTAAACACCCTTGATGCGCGATCTGAAAGCAAAGTAGCCAAAAACACCCGACACCACCGCAGGCACCAACACAATCAACAACAAGGTGGCCGCAAAACTGTCAGACAAAGTCCAATGCCATGGCAGTTCTTTCCAATCAAGAAACACCATGAAATCAGGCAAGTTACTTTTGTAATTGCCATCGGTGCCAATTTGGCGCATGAGGTACATCCCCATGACATAACCACCAATGGCAAAGAACAACCCATGCCCCAATGACAAAATGCCGGTGTAGCCCCAGATCAAATCCAAGGCCAACGCACAAATGGCGTAGCACATGATTTTGCCAACCAAACTGACTGCGTAGTCGCTAAAGTGCAACCAATGACCTTGCGGCACTATCAAATTCATGAGTGGCACACAAAGGCACACGAACAAGAGCGCTACCAGAAATGCGGTCCATCCCTTGCGTGTGAACAGTGGCTCACGTCCAGACAATTCAATTTTGGAATGATTCAAAGGATTCATCTCAAGCCTCCGCGCTCCGACCCTTCATGGCAAAAATACCTTGTGGGCGTTTTTGAATGAAGATGATGATGAATACCAGAACGCAAATTTTGGCAAGCACGGCACCCGTCACGCCTTCAAGCAGTTTGTTAACCAATCCAAGTCCAAGTGCAGCATATACAGTACCGGCCAACTGCCCCACACCACCCAACACAACCACCATGAATGCATCAACGATGTAGCTTTGACCTAAATCTGGTCCCACATTGCCAACTTGGCTAAGTGCACAACCCGCCAGACCTGCAATGCCAGAGCCCAAAGCAAAGGCATAGGTATCAATACGCGCTGTATTAACACCCATGCACGAAGCCATGGCCCGGTTTTGAGTGACACCTCGCACAAAAAGGCCCAGCCGCGTTTTGCCAATGACCAAAGTCATGGCCAGCAGCACAGCAGCCGCAAAAGCAATGATGACCAAGCGGTTGTAGGGCAAGCTTAAATTCGAAAGCACCTGAATACCACCACTCATCCAAGCGGGGTTTTCAACACCCACGTTTTGTGCTCCAAACAAGGATCGGACAGCTTGCATCAAAATCAGGCTAATACCCCATGTGGCCAACAAGGACTCAAGAGGCCGGCCATACAAAAAACGCAATACAGTGCGTTCTAAAAATGCACCTACCAACGCAGATGCTAGAAATGACAAAGGAACAGCCAGCAACAAATAGGCATCAAAATAAGTCGGCAAGTATTGGCGAAACAAGGCTTGAACCACGTAAGTGGCATATGCTCCAATCATCATGAGTTCGCCATGAGCCATGTTGATCACACCCATGAGGCCATATGTGATGGCCAAGCCAAGGGCTACCAACAACAAAATAGAACCCAAACTCACTCCCGTGAACAAAGCGCCTAAGCGCTCGCCAGTTTTCAACGCACCTTCAATGGCAGTGAGTGATTTTTTAAGTTGCGCCTTTACTTGTGCATCAGTCTCTTCAGCCAAGCGCTGATTCAAAAGCAATTGCGTATCGGGCGTTTGACTTTCAGCTAGGCGCTTTACAGCCTCTAAGCGCACATGCGCATCGGCATCGCCCAGTTGAGCGGCGGCCTTGGCGAGTTGAAGCAAAATTTTAATATTCGGGTCTTGCTCTTGTGCCAGCGCCTTGTTCAAAATGGGCAGCTTGCTTGCGTCAGGCTCTTTGAGCAAAGCTTTAACGGCTTGTTGCCGCATCTTGACTTCGCTGCTGAATAACTTCAATGCAGCCAATGCTGTTTCAATTTCACTTCGAAAGCGGTTATTGCTGACCACATCTTGAGCATCTGCGGGTAAGTCTTGTTTTTGGCCCGTAAGGGGATTAAGCGCTTTGCCAACCCCGAAGCTCTCGCGCACAATCCAAATTTTGTCACCTGCAACTTTGACGGCATCGTCAGCCAAAGCTTGCAGAAACACCAATGTGTTTTCATCGCCCTGAGCAACAACTTTGTTCAGGGTCTCAATTCTTTGATCAGTCTCACCTTCAACCAATCCCTTCATCTCTGCAAGGCTCATCGCTTTTGCAGGGCTGGCCAACAAAGCCATTACCAAGGATGACACCAGTAAAAAAATAACTGGCCAAGTTCTTAATCGAATCATGTTTCGTCTTTGCGAAAAAAAGAGGAAGGACGAAGCCGTCCCTCCTCTAGGACAAGCCGCAATAATTACTTCTTAGCGGGTTCGTCAGGCTTCTTGTCGTTGCCAGGAATATAGGGACTCCATGGCTTGGCTTTCACTGGGCCTGGTGTTTTCCAAACCACGTTGAACTGGCCGTCAGCCTTGATTTCGCCAATGAACACTGACTTGTGCAAGTGGTGGTTTTTCTCATCCATCTTAGATGTGATACCGCTAGGTGCTGTGAAGGTCTGACCAGCCATGGCAGCAATCACTTTGTCCGTATCAGTAGACTTAGCCTTCTCAACAGCTTGCTTCCACATGTTGATACCAATGTAAGTGGCTTCCATCGGGTCATTGGTCAAAGGCTTGTCTTTGTGACCTGCAATGTTCTTGGCCTTGGCATAAGCGCCCCACTTTTTCGTGAACTCGTCGTTGGCAGGGTTCTTGATGCTCATGAAGTAGTTCCAAGCTGCCAAGTGACCCACCAAAGGCTTGGTGTCCACTCCACGGAGCTCTTCTTCACCCACAGAGAACGCAACCACGGGCACGTCTTTGGCCTTCAAGCCCGCATTGCCCAACTCTTTGTAGAAAGGCACATTGGAGTCACCGTTGATGGTCGACACCACAGCTGTTTTACCGCCAGCTGAAAATTTCTTCACATCCGCCACAATTGTTTGATAGTCTGAATGACCAAAGGGTGTGTATTTTTCGTCGATGTCAGAATCTTTCACGCCTTTGCTTTTCAAGTAAGCGCGCAAAATTTTGTTGGTGGTACGTGGGTACACATAGTCGGTACCGAGCAACACCCAGCGCTTGGCAGAACCGCCGTCTTTGCTCATCAAATAGTCAACAGCAGGAATAGCTTGTTGGTTAGGTGCTGCACCTGTGTAGAACACGTTTTTAGAAAGCTCTTCGCCTTCGTACTGCACGGGGTAGAACAGCAAGCCGTTCATTTCTTCAACCACAGGCAGTACAGATTTACGTGACACAGAAGTCCAGCAACCGAAAATAACCGACACTTTGTCTTGGCCCAAAAGCTGTTTTGTTTTGTCAGCAAACAATGGCCAGTTCGAAGCTGGGTCAACCACCACTGGCTCCAATTTCTTACCCAGCACACCACCTTTGGCGTTGATTTCATCGATGGCCATCAACACGGTGTCTTTCAACACGGTTTCAGAAATAGCCATGGTGCCGGACAAACTGTGCAAGATGCCCACTTTGATGGTGTTAGAAGTTTGAGCTTGTACAGAGAAAGACAAGCCACCCGCCACGAGGGCAGATGCAAGGGCCAAGGCTTTGAGATTGCCGCGACGATTCAACATAAGAGCACTCCAATCAAATTAAGGAAGTTGGTAAACAAGCGAAGAACTGCAACGCTGTTAAGCCTTCTGCAAGGGCTGTGCCAACTCTGTGGCTAACTTTCTTTTTCAGAGTGAAAAATACTCAACTTTGGGTCTAAGTTGCAATGGCTACAGAGCTTCCCTGCACGTAACCACTTTTAAAATGAACCAAATTTGTGCGCTTAGATGGCTTAGGCACCAAAAATGAACAGCACTTTTGCGGTGCAGCAAAGAGATTTACACCTTTCACTGGGGCATGCATGTTGCTTGAGTTAAGCTTGAATCTGAATTTCTAAAGAGTGCACCATGGAACTCACACCACGCGAAAAAGACAAACTGCTTATATTCACTGCTGGGCTGTTGGCTGAGAGAAGAAAAGCCCGAGGCCTTTTATTGAATTACCCCGAGGCTGTGGCTTACATCAGCGCAGCCGTCATGGAAGGTGCGCGCGACGGCAAAACAGTTGCACAACTGATGAGCGAAGGTCGCAGCCTCCTCACACGCGCAGACGTGATGGATGGTATTGCCGAAATGATTCCCGATATTCAGGTGGAAGCCACCTTCCCTGACGGTACCAAACTGGTGACCGTTCATCAACCCATTGTTTGACACCCTCTTTAAATCTCTTGTCCATGCATATTAGGAGTGCTCGATGCCTACAAAAACAGTCCAACTTATCAAACTGATTGCCCTTGCTATTGCCACTTGCAGCTCAAGATTGGCTTTGGCACATGCTGGCCATGGTGAGCCACATGGACTCGGCGCGCATGCGTCGGATTTCATGAGTTATCTGATTGGCTTTATTGCAGCCACTGCTTTGGTCAAATTTGGCGGTACTGGCATTGCGCAATTCATTAAAGGCCATTTAAACCAAGCTCGCGCATTGGTTTTGGGATCGCTGTGTACTGCGAGCATCTTTGTTTTTATCTATTGGTTCACTCAAGTTTGAAAGCAAGTTCATGACACCCGGAGAGCTAATCATCGGCGAAGGCCAACACGACCTCAATGTTGGCAGGCGAACCTGCACACTGGTGGTTCAAAACACCAGCGATCGCCCCATTCAAGTGGGGTCGCACTATCACTTTGCTGAAACCAATGGCGGTCTGAGCTTTGACAGAGCTGCAGCGCATGGCATGCGACTCAACTTGGCATCGGGTACCGCCGTTCGATTTGAACCAGGCCAACAACGCACCGTTGAATTGGTCGACTATGCTGGCGACCGTGTGATCTATGGCTTTAGAGCCCTGACCAACGGCGCTCTTGACGCGTCTTCCAAGAAAGCCTCCTAACATGGCCCACATCAACAAACGCGCTTATGCAGAAATGTTTGGCCCCACCGTGGGTGACCGTGTTCGCTTGGCAGACACCGAATTGATCATCGAGGTTGAAAAAGATTTCACTTTACAAGCCGGCGGCTACGGCGAAGAAGTGAAGTTTGGTGGCGGCAAAACCATCCGCGATGGCATGTCTCAATCGCAACGTACCAACGCAGAAGGGGCCATGGATTGCGTACTCACCAATGCACTCATTGTTGACCATTGGGGCATTGTGAAAGCCGACATTGGCCTCAAAGGCAATCGCATTGCAGCCATTGGTAAAGCAGGTAACCCAGACACACAACCAGGCGTTGACATCATTATTGGGCCCGGCACAGAGATCATCAGCTGCGAAGGTATGATCGTGACGGCTGGCGGCATTGACACGCACATTCACTTCATTGCACCACAACAAATTGAGGAAGCATTGTCAAGTGGCATTACCACCATGCTAGGCGGCGGCACTGGGCCTGCCACAGGCACCTTCGCAACCACGTGTACCCCAGGCCCACACAACATAGAGCGCATGCTGCAAGCGGCCGATGCGTTCCCCATGAACTTAGGCTTCATGGGCAAAGGCAATGCCGCTTTACCCGCTGCATTGCACGAACAAATCAATGCTGGTGTCATTGGCCTCAAACTACACGAAGACTGGGGCACCACACCTGCAGCCATCGACAACTGCTTGAATGTGGCCGAAGAAACCGATATTCAAGTGGCCATCCATACTGACACCCTGAACGAATCAGGTTTTGTGGAAGACACCGTGGCAGCCTTTAAGGGTCGCACCATTCACACCTTCCATACTGAAGGCGCAGGCGGTGGTCATGCACCCGACATTTTGAAAGTGGTGGGCGAAGCCAACGTACTACCCTCTTCAACCAATCCAACGCGCCCCTACACCATCAATACCCTCGACGAACACGTCGACATGCTGATGGTTTGCCATCACCTTGATCCTTCTATTGCAGAAGATTTAGCCTTTGCCGAAAGTCGCATTCGAAAAGAAACCATTGCGGCTGAAGACATCTTGCACGACCTAGGCGCTATCAGCATGTTCAGCTCGGACAGCCAAGCCATGGGCCGTGTAGGTGAAGTTATTTTGCGTTGCTGGCAAACCGCGCACAAAATGAAAGTTCAACGCGGCAAACTGCCAGGCGACTCAGAGCGAAACGACAACGCACGGGTGAAGCGCTACATTGCCAAACTTAGCATCAACCCAGCTATAGCGCACGGCATCAGTCACGAGGTAGGTAGCATTGAAGCAGGCAAATGGGCTGACTTGGTAATTTGGAAACCCGCCTTCTTTGGCGTCAAACCCGCCATCATTATGAAAGGCGGCTTTATTGCCATGGCCGCCATGGGAGATCCCAACGCTTCCATTCCAACACCACAACCCGTTCACTATCGGCCTATGTTTGGCAGCTACGGCGGCGCATTGGCGCGCGGCTCGCTAAGCTTTGTGTCGCAAGCCGGTCTTGCTGCTGGCATTGGTCAGAAATATGGTTTGCAAAAAACACTTTCTGCTGTCAAAGGCATTCGAGGTCTTGGCAAACGCCACATGATTCACAATGACTACACACCAAAAATGGAAGTGGATGCGCAAACTTATGCAGTGCGTGCCGATGGCTTATTGCTGACGTGCGAACCTGCGGTCAGCTTACCCATGACGCAACGATATTTCTTGTTTTAATGCACGGTCATCGATGTGCTTGGTTTTTCTTTGAATGCTTGAATGCTCACTTGCTCTAAATTAATTTCTGGTGGACAAGGTCTGGCTCAAGCCTTGATCAAACGCTCGCCCACTGTTGCTCTGGATTGGGATGTTCGGCAAAAAAGCCGCTTCCAAGTTGAAGACTCATCGGGCCGCGTCTTGTCTGTGTTTTTGCAGCGCGGTCATGTGGTGCGAGGTGGTGATGTGTTGGTGGCAGAGGACGGAAGTTTGGTGCGCATAGAAGCAGCGCCTCAAGCTTTGCTTCGCATCACAACTTGTCCTCAGCACGGTACGCCATTCGATCTCACGCGTGCGGCCTATCACTTGGGCAACCGACATGTGCCCATTGAACTCAAACCAGATCACCTCAAAATTGAACCCGATTCAGTCTTGGCAGACATGTTGAGATCAATGCACTTGATCGTCAACACAGTTGATGAAGCATTTGAACCTGAAGGCGGCGCTTATGGCGATCACCATGGCGGTTCAGGTCACTCACATGAGCACTGAACTGCTTCAACTTATTTGGTTAGCCTCACCCGCATTGCCTGTTGGTGGTTTCTCATATTCTGAGGCATTAGAAGCTGCCATCGATCATGAACACGTTCATGACGAAGCTTCATGCGCCAATTGGTTGGCCGATCAACTTCATTTGTCTCAAGCCCGCGGAGACATGGCCCTAATGGCACAAGCCATTCCAGCATGGCAAACATTGAACATCGCCAGACTTAAAGAATTGAGCGCGTGGGTTCACGCCACGCGGGAAACTCAAGAGATGCGACTTCAAACCGAACAGATGGGTCGATCTCTCTTAGACTGGCTACGCATTCAAAACAAAGCCTCTGCGGATGCCTTGGCGCTTTGCAGCGAGCTTCGCCCCACCTACCCCATCGCCATGTCATTGGCTTTGTCATTAGCCAATGCACCGCTTGAAAGCGCTCTTCAGGCTTATGCCTTTGGTTGGGCAGAAAACATGACACAGGCCGCACTCAAAGCTGTGCCTTTAGGCCAAATATCAGGTCAAAAAATATTAGGCAGACTGGCCCAAGAAATTCCCGAAGCTGTACAACACGCCATGGCATTAAGCGATATGGATCGCCAAGCTTTTTGTCCTATGCTGGCCGTTATGTCTGCTAGGCACGAAACACAATACTCTCGACTTTTTAGATCATGACCGCACTTCACCACATACCCAATCGCACCAAAAAACTACCCCCCCTTCGCGTCGGCATCGGCGGCCCAGTGGGTTCTGGTAAAACCACCCTACTTGAAATGCTCTGCAAAAGCATGCGCCAAAAATGGGACCTGGTGGCCATCACCAACGACATCTACACCAAAGAAGACCAACGCCTTCTAACTGTGAGTGGCGCACTCGATGCAGAGCGCATCATGGGCGTCGAAACTGGCGGCTGCCCCCACACCGCCATTCGCGAAGATGCTTCCATCAACCTCGAAGCCATCGACCGCATGCTGGAGAAGTTTCCCAACGCCGATGTGGTGTTTGTTGAAAGCGGTGGCGACAACTTAGCAGCCACCTTCAGCCCCGAGCTTTCAGACCTCACCATCTACGTGATCGATGTGGCAGCTGGTGAAAAAATTCCGCGCAAAGGCGGCCCAGGCATTACCAAAAGCGACCTCTTCATCATTAACAAAACAGACCTCGCCCCCTACGTCGGCGCAGACCTCAACGTCATGCATGCTGACACAACCCGCATGCGCACCAGCGCCAAAGGCCTTAAACCCTTCGTCATGACCAACCTCAAAACACAAACCGGCCTCGCCGACGTCATCGCCTACATCGAAACCCAAGGCATGCTCGCCCATTAAATTGGGGTCAGATCAACATTAATTTCAACCGCCCCGGCCAGCCCTGTCCGTTTTGGACTTAGAACAAGGTTACAATCCCACCCGCAGGAAGTGTGGCAGAGTGGTCGATTGCACCGGTCTTGAAAACCGGCGACTCGAAAGGGTCCGTGAGTTCGAATCTCACCGCTTCCGCCAGAATACAACCCTAAGTAATTGATTTACTTAGGGTTTTTTATTTTATCTTTCTTAAAAGATACACTCAAAGATACACTTTGTAGGAATTTTTTATTTTATAAAATAGGTAAAAAGTACTATTTTATATCAGCGAAAAACAAAGTTCAAGCACCAAAAACAGTGCTA
>CAXNGF010000051.1:0-9945 GCA_964201905.1 Limnohabitans sp.
TTTCGCGCAACATTGTGGTGGGTGCCACTTGTCACGGTACTGACAACAGCGCCACGGTTGATGCATTGCTTCATTCAAACGGCAAGGCCAGGGGTGTGGCTTCCGTCAAACCTACAGTGAGCGACGAAGAATTGCAAGCCTTGCACGAAGCCGGTATTCGCGGCGTTCGATTCAATTTTGTAAAGCGCTTGGTCGATTTCACACCCAAAGAAGCTTTGATGGAAATTGCAGGCCGCATTGCCAAGTTGGGTTGGCACGTGGTGATTTACTTTGAAGCCGTCGATTTACCCGAGCTGTGGGACTTCTTTACTGGCTTGCCAACCATCGTGGTGGTGGATCACATGGGCACGCCAGATGTCAAGCTGCCCGTGGATGGCCCGCAGTTTCAATTGTTCTTAAAGTTCATGCGGGAGCATCCCAATGTGTGGAGCAAGGTCACTTGTCCCGAGCGATTGTCGGTTACTGGGGCATCTGCCTTGAATGGCGAGCAAAATGCCTATCAAGATGTTGTGCCGTTTGCCAAGGCCATTGTTGAGGAGTTTCCAGACCGTGTCTTGTGGGGCACTGATTGGCCTCACCCTAATTTAAAAAAACACATGCCCGACGATGGTTTGTTGGTGGACTTCATTCCCCACATTGCCACCACCCCAGAGCAACAACAGAAATTGCTGGTCGACAATCCAATGCGTTTGTATTGGCCCGAGGAGAAAATTTAATGGCACTTGATAAACCCTATTTGGATGTTCCTGGCACCATCATTTTTGATGCCGAACAAAGCCGCAAAGGCTACTGGCTCAATCAGTTTTGCATGTCTCTCATGAAAGCCGATAATCGAGAGCGATTCAAAGCCAATGAGCGTGCTTACCTAGATGAATGGGACATGACAGAAGAGCAAAAGAAAGCCGTCATGGCCCGCGATTTGAATTGGTGCATGCGTACCGGTGGCAATATTTACTTCTTGGCCAAAATTGGTGCCACCGATGGCAAGAGCTTTCAGCAAATGGCTGGCTCCATGACGGGTATGACGGAAGAGGAATATCGCAACATGATGATCAGCGGCGGTCGCTCAGTCGAAGGCAATCGCTACCTAGGTGAAAACGGTGATGCACAAGCGCAAAACCAGCCTCAAGGCTCTGCGGCCAAGAAAGTCAATTGATCATGGCCAAGATTACAGCATCCGTTTTCACATCACACGTCCCTGCCATTGGTGCAGCCCTTGACCTTGGAAAAACTCAGGAGCCCTATTGGCAGCCAGTTTTTCAAGGCTATGAGTACGGCCAACAATGGATGAAGGACAACAAGCCTGATGTGATTTTCTTGGTCTACAACGACCACGCAACCGCTTTCAGTCTTGACTTCATTCCAACCTTTGCAATAGGCACGGCACCTCAATTTCAGCCTGCCGATGAAGGCTGGGGCCCGCGCCCAGTCCCTGTGGTCAAAGGCCATCCAGAGTTGGCCTCGCACATTGCGCATTCGGTTATTCAGCAAGACTTTGACCTCACCATCGTCAACAAGATGGATGTCGACCATGGTCTGACAGTGCCTTTGTCTTTGATGTGTGGTCAGCCACCTGCCGACAAGTTTGAGTGGCCTTGCCCGGTCATTCCTTTTGCTGTCAATGTGGTGCAGTACCCTGTACCCAGTGGTCAGCGTTGCTTTAACCTTGGTAAAGCTATTCGCAAAGCCATAGAAACTTTCGATCAAGATATCAACGTTCACATTTGGGGCACAGGCGGCATGAGCCATCAACTTCAAGGTGCGCGTGCAGGACTCATTAACAAAGAGTTTGACAAGAACTTCTTAGACAAACTCATTGATGATCCTCAAGCTGTCGCTGACATTTCGCACATGGACTATGTGCGCGAAGCCGGCAGCGAAGGCATTGAACTGGTGATGTGGCTGATTGCCCGTGGCGCCATGAATGATGTGGATGGCGGCGCAAAGCCAGTGCTCAAAAATCGCTTCTACCATGTTCCCGCATCCAACACGGCAGTAGGGCATGTGATTTTAGAAAATCAATTTTGAACAAAGGAAAATCAGCATGTCAAAAACTATCAAGATTGCGCTAGCTGGCGCTGGCGCTTTCGGTATCAAGCACTTGGATGGCATCCAGAACATCGCTGATGTTGAAGTTGTGTCCTTGATCGGTCGTGAACTGGACAAAACCAAAGAGGTGGCGAGCAAATACGGCATTGCGCATGTCACCACTGACTTGGCTGCCAGCCTGGCTTTACCCGAAGTCGATGCCGTCATTTTGTGCACGCCCACCCAAATGCATGCGTCTCAGTCCATCGCTTGTTTGAAAGCGGGTAAACACGTTCAAGTCGAAATTCCCCTTGCCGACAGTTGGAAGGATGCTGAAGAAGTGGTTCGCATTGCCAAAGAAACTGGCAAAGTGGCCATGTGTGGTCACACACGTCGTTTCAATCCCAGCCATCAGTGGATTAACCATCAAATCAAAGCAAAGAAGTTCAACATTCAGCAAATGGATGTGCAAACCTACTTTTTTCGACGCACCAACATGAACGCCTTGGGGCAAGCGCGTAGTTGGACGGATCACCTGCTGTGGCACCATGCGGCCCACACAGTCGATTTGTTCGCCTATCAAGCCGGTAGCCCCATTGTGAAGGCCAACGCTGTACAAGGACCGATTCATCCGGCACTGGGTATCGCCATGGACATGAGTATTCAGTTGCAGGCTGCCAATGGCGCTATTTGTACCCTCAGTTTGTCGTTCAACAACGATGGTCCCCTAGGTACTTACTTTCGCTACATCGGTGACACAGGTACTTACCTTGCTCGTTACGACGACTTGTTCACAGGCAAGGAAGAGCAAATCGATGTGTCAAACGTGGATGTGTCCATGAATGGCATTGAGTTGCAAGATCGTGAGTTCTTCGCGGCCATCAAAGAAGGCCGCGAGCCTAACTCCAGCGTTGCTCAAGTTTTGCCATGCTACAAAGTTTTGCACAATTTAGAGTTGCAACTTAACGCGAATTGAAAATCCACCTCGTCCGCTAGCAAGCAGAGTTTTTTGCTTGCTTGAATTAATCTTCACACAAGGCAGCATCATGAAAAATAGAAAACTAGGTCAATTCCAAGTCAGTGAAATCGGTTTAGGTTGCATGAATTTAAGCCATGCCTATGGCGCTCCCGTTTCAGAAGCGCAAGCTGAAAGAGTCTTGCTGACAGCGTTTGACGCTGGAGTCACATTTTTTGATACGGCAGCACTCTACGGCTTTAGCGCCAACGAAACCCTGGTTGGCAAAGTACTCAAGTCGCATCGTCAGAAGTTCACCTTGGCCAGCAAGTGCGGCATGACGGGTGTGGATGTGAATGGCGATGGCAAATTGGTGAGAGTAATAGACGGCCGACCCGAAACCATTCGAAAGACCTGTGAGGATGCCTTGAAGCGTTTGCAAACCGATGTCATCGACTTGTACTATTTGCACCGCTGGGACAAAAAAGTGCCGATTGAAGACAGCGTGGGCGCACTCAGTGACTTAGTGCGTCAAGGCAAAATTCAAAGTATTGGTTTATCTGAAATTTCAGCCAGTACCCTGCGCAAAGCGCATGCTGTGCACCCCATCACTGCTGTGCAAACTGAATATTCATTGTGGACACGCAACCCAGAAATTGCGGTACTCAAAGCCTGCGAAGAATTGGGTACCACTTTTGTGGCATTCAGTCCTGTGGCAAGAGGGTTCTTGTGTGGACCCTTGGACATTCAATCCTTGGATGCCAAAGACATTCGAAAATCCATGCCGCGTTTCACAGCAGAAAATTACGCAGCCAATTTCAGGCTCTTTGCGCCATACCAAAATTTAGCCAACGAAGCGGGGTGCTCGCCTGCCCAACTGGCCTTGGCGTGGCTGTTGCACAAAGCGCCGCACATCATTCCCATCCCTGGCACCACCAGCGTGTCGCATTTGAGCGATGACTTGGGTGCTTCGAATGTGAAGTTAAGTGCCGATTTGATCGCAAAGCTTGATGCCTTGATCAATGAAAAAACGATTCAAGGAAACCGTTACAGCGCACAGGCCAACTCTGAAGTCGATACTGAGGTCTTTGAATAAATGCTAAGTCAGAGCGGATGCGCTGGTGAAATAAAGGGTTAACCCTTTATTTAAATGGTCGCTATAAAAGCTGCAAACATGCATAATATTTCCAGTCTGAGCGGTCGGTTAATTCCTAAACAGTCTTAACACTGCTCCTTTTTCAAAGCGAATCCAAGCCTGCAAGGGCAACTATGTCATGACCACCATCCTTCAAAGTTTTGTCGCCGGCCGTTGGGTCGGCCAGCAACCTGCACAAGCCCTTCACAGCGCCATCAATGGCAAAGAGGTGGCATTTGCCCATGCAGAGTCTTTGGACTTTGCTGAAGCGCTGGCATATGGCCGTTCCAAGGGCCTTCATGGCATGCTTGCCTTGGACTTTCAGCAACGTGCTGCTGCACTGCGCGCATTGGCTAAGTATTTGGGCGAACGCAAAGAAGAGCTGTATGCCATTTCAGCCCACACCGGTGCCACGCGCATTGACTCTTGGGTCGACATTGAAGGTGGCACAGGAACCTTGTTTGCCTACGCTGGCATGGCCGCCAGCGAATTGCCCAGTGGCAATTTGATTCATGAGGGACCTGTTGCTTCTTTGGGCAAGAAAAACACCTTTGCCGGCACACACATCTTGGTGCCGCGCGGCGGTGTGGCAGTTCATATCAATGCTTTTAATTTTCCTGTGTGGGGATTGTTGGAAAAATTTGCACCCACCTTTTTGGCCGGTATGCCTTGTATTGGCAAGCCCGCCACAGCTACCAGCTACTTGACTGAAGCTTTGGTTCGAATGATTGACCAGTCTGGCATCTTGCCCCAAGGTGCATTGCAATTGGTCATTGGCAGCACCGGTGATTTACTAGATCGTTTGGATGTGGCCGATGTGGTCACTTTCACAGGCTCGGCTGATACGGCTGCCAAGTTGCGCGTGAACGCCAATGTGGTTCGCAACAGCATTCCATTCAACGCAGAAGCAGACTCTTTGAACTGCGCCATCTTGGCCGATGACGTTACACCCGATGACGAAGAATTTGATTTGTTCGTCAAAGAAGTGGTGCGCGAAATGACCGTGAAAGCAGGTCAGAAGTGCACCGCCATTCGCCGCGCTATTGTGCCTCGCAAACACCTTGATGCTGTGGCAGAAAGAATCAAAGCACGCCTGTCCAAAGTGGTGGTGGGCGATCCATCAGTTGAAGGTGTGAAGATGGGGGCCTTGGCCTCCAAGTCGCAACAAGCCGACGTGGCAGAGCGCGTGGCTTTGCTGCGACAAAGCGCTGAATTGGTTTACGGTGGCGATGCCAATTTCAGCTTGGTAGGCGAGGGTGTGGCCTTTGGTGCCTTTTTCCAACCGACATTGTTGCTGTGTCAAAAACCCATGAGCACCGACAGTGTTCACGACATTGAAGCCTTCGGCCCGGTCAGCACGCTCATGCCCTACGACAGCATGGAAGAAGCCATGGCTTTGGCCAAACGCGGCAAGGGCAGCTTGGTCGGTTCATTGATCACCAAGTCACCCGATGTGGCAGCGCAGTTGGTGCCACTTTTGGCTGCCAACCACGGCCGTTTGCATATATTGGACCGTGAGTCTGCTGGCGAATCAACAGGTCACGGATCACCCTTGCCCTCGCTCAAACATGGTGGTCCAGGCCGTGCGGGTGGCGGTGAAGAGTTGGGCGGCATACGCGCTGTGACCCACATGATGCAACGTGCTGCGCTGCAAGGCTCCCCCACCATGTTGACTGCCATCACACGCGAATATGCACGCGGTGCCAAAGTCATTGAAACTGGCACGCATCCTTTCAAACGTTATTTTGAAGAGTTGCAAATTGGAGAGTCTTTGTTGACTGCTTCAAAGGTCATTGGTGAAGCCGATGTAAAAGCTTTTGGTGAACTAACCGGTGACATGTTCTACATGCACTTTGACGATGAGGCTGCCAAAGCTTCTGCCTTTGGCAAGCGCATTGCGCACGGGTATTTGGTCTTATCCGATGCTGCCGGCTTGTTCGTTGTTGCAGAGCCTGGTCCTGTCTTGGCCAACTACGGTTTGGACACCTTGCGTTTTGTGAAACCAGTGGGCTTGGGTGACAGTATTCAGGTCCGCCTGACATGCAAACGCAAAATTGACCGAAACAAAAAAGACGCCAACGGCCAAGGGCAGGGCGTGGTGGCATGGGATGTTGAAGTGACCAACCAAGACAAAGAACTGGTGGCCAGCTACGACATTCTCACCTTGGTTGCTAAGAAGAACTAAGCTGCAGAACTCTTTAAATCCCCTACAAAATTTGGGTTTAAATTAAAACTAAATTGGCAATTTGGGCGACTTGATTTCTAATTGGCCATCGTTGGGGAGTAGCTCAATTTCTTCGTGCTCAGTTTAGCCACAAGGCGCACGGAGGGATCAACAAATCGTCATTACGAAGTTTTACTTCCGGTTTGTTGGGCATATAACTGATTCATTACAAGCAAAGCAAGACCTTCGATCTCTCGTGTTGCACCTGCCTTTTGGCATTGCAACTTGTTCGGATCGGTATTGAAGGTCTTTCATGGCATTGTTCTCAATGCCATGGTGGTCAGCGTTGCTGGCCATCATTCTCATAGATTTAGTCTTAGCTGGCGACAACGCCATCGTCATCGCTCTGGCCGCACGAGGCCTTCCTCCTGAACATCAAAACAAAGCCATCATTTGGGGCACAGTGGGCGCCATTGTGGTTCGCTCTGCCATGACTGTTGGTGTTGTATGGCTTCTTAAAATCCCTGGCCTCATGTTGGTGGGTGGTCTGGGGCTGTTGTGGATTGCCTACAAGCTCATTTCGGACACTTCCGACGGCGAGCACCAAGGCGCTGGTGCAACCACATTCTGGGGCGCCATGAAAACCATCATTGTGGCTGACGCGCTTATGGGTGTAGACAACGTGTTGGGCGTAGCGGGTGCTGCCAACGGCTCCTTTGACCTGGTCGTTATTGGTTTGCTGATCAGTATTCCTATTGTTGTTTTGGGCAGCAAGTTGGTTTTGCGCTTGGTCGAGAAATGGCCAGTGATCATTCATTTGGGTGCCGCCGTTTTGGCCTTCACTGCTGCGCAAATGATCATCAATGAAAAACTCTTAGATCCTATTTTCGATGGTGGCGAAACCATCAATCTCTTAGCTCGTGGTGCAACCTACATCCTGGCCGTTGCAGGTGTTTTGGGGCTCGGTTGGTGGGCTACTAGACGTCAGGAGAACCCCAGTACTGAAACCCAATCTATTTGACAACTTTTTAACCAGGAGAAAAAAATGGAAACATTCATTGTTTACCTAGATGACAAGCAATATGCACTCCAACAAATTGTCCCCATGTTGCCTGCCAGCGGCTCTGAAAATGGCGCAGCAAATTGGATTTTGATTGGATGTCCGCCAAGACTTAACCGACATACAGGCCGTTGGTTAACCCATGCGGCTCAGAAAAAATGGCGTCAAGAATGGACGCTCGAGGCGACTGGCGAACTGGTCAACATGCTCCAAGACTTGGGCAACACAGTTTCAGTTCGAACCGTGCAAGGACCTCTTGTGGAGTTCACCAAGCAAGTCAAAGGCGAGGTAGGTACTGCGCGGGTTGTAGACGCTCGCCGTCCTAAGTTATCCGTTAATCTTTCGCCAGTAACCTCAGATCAGCCACAAGAGAAGTCCAGCAATTGGGCTTTACCGGGCGGCGTCTTGGCCATGAGTGCTGTGATTGTGATGGCCAGCGAATAAGGCCCACTGACACAACAAAAAGGCCTTCCAGTGATGAGCTGGAAGGCCTTTTTTGCGCTGTTTGTTGGCAGCGCATGGTTACCACCAAGTTACATCGTATCGATGAAGCTTCGCAGTTTGTCGCTGCGACTGGGGTGCTTCAACTTGCGAAGTGCCTTGGCCTCTATTTGACGGATACGCTCGCGTGTGACGTCAAATTGTTTACCCACTTCTTCAAGCGTGTGGTCGGTAGACATTTCAATGCCAAAACGCATGCGCAGCACTTTGGCTTCACGGGGTGTCAGGCTGTCTAGGATGTCTTTGACCACGTCGCGCAAGCCGGCTTGCATGGCAGCATCGATAGGCGCGGTGTTAGCGCTGTCTTCGATGAAGTCACCCAAATGGCTGTCATCGTCGTCACCGATCGGCGTTTCCATGGAGATAGGCTCTTTGGCAATCTTCATGATCTTGCGAATTTTGTCTTCCGGAATTTCCATCTTCTCGGCCAAAATGCTGGCATCGGGCTCGAAGCCAAACTCCTGCAAGTGCTGGCGAGAAATTCGGTTCATCTTGTTGATCGTCTCGATCATGTGAACTGGAATGCGAATGGTGCGAGCCTGATCGGCAATCGAGCGTGTAATGGCCTGACGAATCCACCACGTGGCATAAGTGGAAAACTTATAGCCCCGGCGGTATTCGAACTTGTCGACTGCCTTCATTAAACCGATGTTGCCTTCTTGAATCAAATCGAGAAACTGCAAACCACGGTTGGTGTATTTCTTCGCAATCGAAATCACCAAACGCAAGTTGGCTTCGATCATTTCTTTCTTGGCATGCCGCGAAGATCGCTCACCCGCATTCATGCGCTTGTTGATGTCTTTCAGTTCATCCAAAGGCACCACCACGCGCGATTGCAAGTCAGTCAACTTTTGTTGCAAGTCTTGAACGGGCGGAATGTTTCGGCCCATAACCGTACTCCAGGGCTTGCCAGCCGCTGCTTGTTTTTCGATCCATTTCAGATCGAGCAAGTGGGATTTAATTCGCTGATTGGATTTGTTACGACCACTGAAGTCGGCAATGAACAAATCTTGCGGATAGCCACATTTTTCTACAATGATACGTCGCAGTTCACGTTCTTTTTTGCGTACATCGTCCACGTGGCCACGCACCATATCGCACAGCTTTTCGATGGTTTTGGCAGTGAATCGAATGGTCATCAATTCTTCAGACAAAGCGAATTGTGCCTTTTGGTAGGCGGGTGTGCCCCAGCCTTCTTTTTCATAAATTTTGTGAACTTGTTCGAAGAACTCGGTGATGCGGTCAAATCGCTCCAAGGCTTGGTTCTTCAATTCTTCCAATTTTTTGGTCAGAGCTTTGGAGCCACCTTTGCCATCGTCATCGTCTGACTCATCGAATTCGTCAAAATCTTCTTCAGCCACATAGTCATCGGCTTCGTTGATGTTGGAGAAACCATCGACAACCGTGGAGATGACGATTTTGCCTTCGCGAATTTCACCAGCAAGGCGAAGAATTTCAGCGATGGTGGCAGGCGATGCGCTGATCGCTGTCATCATGTTCATCAAGCCGCCTTCAATGCGCTTGGCAATGTCAATTTCACCTTCGCGTGTCAGCAACTCAACTGTGCCCATTTCGCGCATGTACATGCGAACAGGATCTGTGGTTCGACCGAATTCACTGTCTACAGTGGAAAGCGCAGCCTCTGCGGCTTCTTCAGCTTCTTCCTCTGTTGAGCCTGTCGGAGCGTTTTCGGTGATGATCAAAGACTCGGCATCGGGGGTTTGTTCGTAAACTGCAACGCCCAAGTCGTTCAAGGTGGCAATAACCACTTCAAGTGTTTCAGCATCTACCAACTTATCGGGTAAGTGGTCGGAGATTTCACCGTGGGTCAGATAGCCCCGTGTTTTACCGAGCTTGATCAAAGCCTTGAGGCGTTGACGGCGTTTGGCCATGTCTTCTTCGGACAAGACTGTTTCGTCTAAGCCGAACTCTTTCATCAAGGCACGTTCTTTGGCCTTGCTGATCTTCATGCGAAGGGGTTTGACTTTTTCTGTGGACTCAGGAATAGGTTCACCGACCAAGTCTTCTTCGATGTCACTCATGTCTTCAGGCATGTGTGCTGCATCTGCTTTGGACTTACGGCCGCGCTTGACGCCTTCAGC